>NZ_JBJLRI010000024.1:0-53009 GCF_050871405.1 Kineococcus esterisolvens | reverse complement strand
GGCGGCACCCCGCGGGGTGCCGCCGTCGTCGTGCGTGCCGCGGGTGGCGGCTCAGCGCTCGCGCTCGAACGTCGCCGACTCCTTGCGGTCGACCAGCGACTCCTTGCGCAGCGGGGACTCCTTGCGGTCGACCACCGACTCCTTGCGGGTCAGCACCGACTCCTTGCGGTCGACGGTGGACTCCTTGCGCTCCACGACCTCCTTGCGGGCCGAGGACTCCGTGAGCGCGACCGCCGCGGGGGCGGCCGAGGCGGCGGCGGCCGTCAGCACTCCACCACCGGCGAGGACGGCGGACGCGGCGGCGGCGGCTGCGGCACGGCGGGCGAGCAGGCGCAGGCGGGGCTGCGCGGCGGAGTTCCGGGCGGAGTGCGTGGCGGGCATGGGTCCTCCAGGGGTTCGGCACCGTCGGTGCCAGGTGCACGGGTGGGCCTCATCGGGTGGACGGTCGACGTCCCCCGAGGACCGTCACTGTGAGCATAGCGGCAGTTGCTCTTCGTGCAGCCCGTGGTGGGCGATCCGTCAGGACGCGAGGTCCTCCGCGAGCGCGAGCAGCGTCCGCACCGCCACGCCCGTGCCCCCGCGGTGCGTGTACCCGTGCGGCTCGGAAGTCAGGAAGGCCGGCCCGGCGATGTCCAGGTGGGCCCACGGCACGGGGGAGCCGTCGGCGCGCTCACCGACGAACTCGCGCAGGAACAGCCCCGCCACCAGCATCCCGCCGGCACGGTCGCCGATGTTGGCGAGGTCGGCGACCTGCGAGTCCAGGCTCGCGCGCAGCTCCTGAGGCAGCGGCATGGGCCAGAACTGCTCCCCGGCGCGCTCGGCCGCCGCCAGGACCTCGTCCCGGAAGGTGTCGTCGTTGCCCATGACCGCGGAGACCCGGTTGCCCAGCGCGACCACCTGCGCACCCGTCAGGGTGGCCACGTCCACGACGCGGTCGGGCTGCTCGGCCGTCGCCGCCACGAGCGCGTCACCGAGCACCAGGCGCCCCTCGGCGTCGGTGTTGAGGACCTCGACGGTGGTGCCGCCGTGCATGGTCAGCACGTCCGAGGGGCGGATCGCGGTGCCCGAGGGCATGTTCTCGGCGACCGCGAGCCAGCCGGTCACGCGGACGGGCAGGTCGAGGTCGGCGACCGCCTTGACGGCCGCGAGGACCGCCGCAGCGCCCGACATGTCGCTCTTCATCGTCTCCATGCCTGCCGGCGGCTTCAGCGACAGGCCGCCGGAGTCGAACGTGATGCCCTTGCCGACGAGCGCCAGGTGCACCTTCGCGCCCTTCGGGGCGTGCTCCACGACGACCAGGCGCGGCGGGCGCGAGGAACCCTGCCCCACGCCGAGGATGCCGCCGTACCCGCCCTCGGCGAGCTCGGTCTCGGTGAGCACCCGCACCGACAGCCCGGTGCCCCGGGCCAGGTCCCGGGCGGCGTCGGCCAGGTCGGCCGGAGCGAGGTCGCCCGGGGCCGTGTTCACCAGGTCGCGCGCCACGGCCACGGCCTCGCCCACGACCCGCGCCCGCTCCAGCGCCGCGCGCAGCGCCTTGTCCCGCGGCTTGGCCACCAGCAGCACCACCTGCTCCACGGGTCCACGCGCGGCGGCCTTGTAGCGGGTGAAGGCGTAGGCGCCCAGGGCCGCCCCCTCGGCGATCGCGCCCGCCGTCGCGGTGTCGGGCGCGGGCAGAGCCAGCGCCACGCGCCGCCGCCCGGCCAGCGCCCGCACGGCCGCACCGGCGGCGCGCCGAAGGGCTTCGGGGTCGGCGGCCTGCTCACCCACGCCGACGACCGCCACGAGCGGGGCCTGCACGCCCTCGACCTGCGGCAGCAGGTGGACGCTGCCGGCCGCGCCGTCGGCGCCGAGGTCGGCCAGGGCCCGCGTCAGCGCCGAGCGCGTGGCCCGGGGCAGGTCCTCGCCGCCCAGCAGGACCGGCGCGCCCGCGCCGGAACCCCCGCCGGACCCCGCGGCCGGGGCGGCCCCCAGCACGACGGCGTCGGCGGGGACGCTCTTGACGGACTTGCTGCTCAGCTCCAGGCGGACCACCGGTCCAGCCTACCCAGCGGTGCGCTCGCCCTCCGGCTGCCCCGGCGCCGCCTGCCCGTCGGCGACCGGTACGGACTCGTGCTCCGGTTCCGGTTCCGGTTCCGGCTCGGGGACCGGGGCGGCCGCGGCGTCCGCGGACGCCAGCACCTGAGCGGCACGCAGCACGCCCAGCGCGGCCAGGGCACCCGTACCCGCGCCCCGCCCGGCGCCCAGGTCCAGCACCGGGGTCAGCTTCAGCCGCTCCAGCGCCAGGTGCTGCGCGGGCTCGGCGGTGCGCGCACCCGCCAGCCACCACTTCTCCGCCCCCGGCACGCCGCGGGCGGCGACCAGCGCCGCGGCCGCTCCCACGACCCCGTCCAGCACGACGGGGGTGCGGCGGGCGGCCGCGCGCAGCAGGAACCCGACGGCCGCGGCGGTGTCGGGGCTGCCGACCGTCTGCAGCAGCACCCCGGGGCGGGTCGCCACCGGCCGCGCGCGACGCACCGCGTCGCGCACCGCCGCCGTCTTGCGCATCCACGCGTCGTCGTCGACGCCGCTGCCGCGGCCCACCACGTCCACGGCGCTCTTGCGCAGGCACGCGGCGACCAGGGTGGCGGCGACCGTCGTGGCGCCCACGCCCACGTCCCCCAGGAGCAGCAGCTGCACGCCCTCGTCGGCCGCCTCGTCGGCGATCGCGGCGCCGGCCCGCACGGCCGCCGCCGTCTCCTCCGCGCTCATGGCGTCCTCGCGCGCCACGTCGCCGCTGCCGGCGCGCACCGCCCGGGCCGTCACCGCGGCGGGCAGGCCGCCGGCGCCCCGGTCGCCGTCGGGCCCGGCCGAGCGCACCCCCACCGCGTGCACGGCCAGCTCCACCGCGGCGGCGGCGGCCAGCGCCGCCGCCGGGTGGGTGCCCGCCACCAGGTCGCGCACCGCGTCCGCGGTGCCGTCCGGCGCCAGGACGGAGACCCCCCGCGCCGCCACGCCGTGGTCGCCGGCCAGCACGACCAGGCGCGCGCGCTCCAGCGGCCCGGCCACGTCGGTGTCGCGCGTGCCCGCCAGCCAGGTGGCCAGCTCGCGCAGCCGGCCGGGGGCCAGCAGCGCGGAACGCGCCCCGCCCGCCCCGGCGAGGGCTGCGGGAGCGGCGGGTGCGTGCGGGGACCGCAGCCCCTCGGCGACCTCGCGCAGGTTCAGCGGCCGCGGGCCGTCGGTCATCGGGAGCTCCTCGGGGACGGTGGTGCGGGCGGCGCCCGGCGGCGCGCGCGGGCCGCCCCGATGCTCCCACCCGCCCGTGCCGCCGCGGGCCGGGGACCGCCCGGACGGGCCCGGGAGGCTTGCCCGGGGGTGCGCCCCCGCCTACCGTCGAGGGCGGCGGGTCGACGGCGACCGCGGGACGGCGGGTGGTGGACGGGTGGGCGGCAGGGCTGCGGCGCACGACGGGCTCCTGGCGGCCCGGGAGGACTGGCTGGCGTCCTGCAGCGCCGGGGGCGCGGGCACCCCGCTGCCCGGGGCGCGCGGGGTGGTCTCGGCGTCGTGGTGGCGCAGCCGCAGCACCGGCCTCGACCCCGACAGCGTGCTCGCCCCCGTGGCCCTGCAGGGCTCCGAGCTGCGCGAGCGCCGCGCCGCGCACCCGCTGGCCGCCGTCCTGCCCACCGCGCGGCGGCTGCTCCTGGCCGAGCCGCTCGGCGTGCCGGTGCTCATGGCCGTCGGGGACGCCGACGGCACCCTGCTGTGGGTCGAGGGCGACCCGGTGCTGCGCCGCACGGCGGAGGCGATGAGCTTCCTGCCGGGCGCCCGCTGGAGCGAGGACGCCGCGGGCACCAATGCCCCCGGCACCGCCCTGGCGCTGGAGCGAGCGGTGCGGGTGCGTTCGGGGGAGCACTACGCGACCGCCGCGACCCGGTGGAGCTGCTCGGCCGCGCCGGTGCACGACCCGGTCACCGGGCGGGTGCTGGGGGTGCTGGACCTCACCGGTGGTGACGACCTGGGCCGTGAGCGGGCGCTGGTGCTGGTGCGCGCCGCCGTGGGCGCCGTGGAGGCGGAGCTGCGGGTGGCGGCCCTGCGGCGCGGCCTGGGCGGGGCGGGCGGTGCCCCGGTGCCCGCGCACCTGAGGCTGCTGGGGGCCGGGGAGGCCGTGCTGCGCGTGGACGGGCGCGAGCGGAGCCTGTCGCTGCGGCACGCCGAGCTGCTCCTGCTGCTGCTGACCGGGCCGCCGGACGGCTGGAGCGCCGGCAGCCTGGCCGGCGCCCTCGACTCCCGGACCCTGGCGACGGTCTCCGTGCGCGCCGAGGTGCACCGGCTGCGCGCCGTGCTCGCCGGGTGCGGCCGGGGTGCGCTGGGCCTGTCGCCCTCGCCGTACCGGCTGACCGGCGAGCTCTCCTGCGACGTCCTGCAGGTGCGGGCCGCGCTGCGCGAGGGCCGCACCTGCGACGCGGTGGACGCCTGGGCCGGCGACCTGCTGCCCGGCTCCGACGCGCCCGGCGTGCGGGAGCTGCGCGAGGAACTGCTGGTGGCGCTGCGCACGGCCGTGCTCGAGGGCGAGGACGACGAGGCGCTGCTGCGCTTCTCGCGCGGCGCCGGCCGCGACGACGCCCAGGTCGCCGCCGAGCTGCTGCGCCGCCTGGCGCCGGGCGACCCCGCCCGCGGGGAGGTGGTCGCACGCGCCGGTCGCCTCGCCGGCTGAACCCGGCGCTGAACCCGGCCTCCAGCGGGCCTCCAGCGGGCCTCCAGCGGGCCTCCAGCGGGCCTCCAGCGGGTCTGCCGACGGGTCCGCGGCGGGTCCGCGGCGGGTCCGCGGCGGGTCCGCACGAGCCTGCAAC
Organism: Kineococcus esterisolvens; assembly: GCF_050871405.1. Classification (NCBI taxonomy): domain Bacteria; kingdom Bacillati; phylum Actinomycetota; class Actinomycetes; order Kineosporiales; family Kineosporiaceae; genus Kineococcus; species Kineococcus esterisolvens. The sequence goes on along the minus strand of NZ_JBJLRI010000024.1, from coordinate 48,183 downwards.
GGGTCTGCAACGCCCCGGTCCCTACCGTTCCCGCACCGGGCGACGAGGTGGTCGCCCGCGTCCACCACCGCGGAGGTCCTCCCATGACCGTGTACGAAGCCCCGGGCCGCACCGGCAGCGTGGTCAGCTACGCCGGGCGCTACGACCACTTCATCGGCGGCGAGCACGTGCCCCCCGCCTCGGGGGAGTACTTCGAGAACCCCACGCCCGTCACGGGCGAGGTGTTCACCGAGGTCGCCCGCGGCACCGCCGACGACGTCGAACGCGCACTGGACGCCGCGCACGCCGCCGCCCCCGCGTGGGGCCGCACGTCCGTGGCCGAGCGGGCGCTGGTGCTCAACCGCATCGCCGACCGCGTCGAGCAGAACCTCGAGAAGCTCGCCGTGGCCGAGACGTGGGACAACGGCAAGCCGGTGCGCGAGTGCCTGGCCGCCGACCTGCCGCTGGTGGTGGACCACCTGCGGTACTTCGCCGGAGCGGTGCGCGCCCAGGAGGGCGGCATCTCCCAGATCGACGACGACACCGTCGCGTACCACTTCCACGAGCCGCTGGGCGTGGTCGGGCAGATCATCCCGTGGAACTTCCCGCTGCTCATGGCGGTCTGGAAGCTCGCCCCGGCGCTCGCGGCGGGCAACGCCGTCGTCCTGAAGCCCGCGGAGCAGACGCCCGCGTCGATCATGCTGCTGATGGACCTCATCGGCGACCTGCTGCCGCCGGGTGTGGTGAACGTCGTCAACGGGTTCGGCGCCGAGGCCGGCAAGCCGCTGGCGAGCTCCCCGCGCATCCGCAAGATCGCCTTCACCGGCGAGACGACGACCGGCCGGCTGATCATGCAGTACGCCAGCCAGAACCTCATCCCGGTGACGTTGGAGCTGGGCGGCAAGAGCCCGAACATCTTCTTCGAGGACGTCGCCCGCGCGGAGGACGACTTCTACGACAAGGCCCTCGAGGGGTTCACGATGTTCGCCCTGAACCAGGGCGAGGTGTGCACGTGCCCCTCGCGCGCGCTCATCCAGTCGAGCATCTACGACGAGTTCCTGCCCGCTGCCGTCGAGCGCACGAGGGCCGTCAGGCAGGGCAACCCGCTGGACACCGAGACGATGATCGGCGCTCAGGCGAGCAACGACCAGCTCGAGAAGATCCTTTCCTACATCGACATCGGGCAGAAGGAGGGCGCGCGGCTGGTCACCGGCGGGGAGCGCGCCGACCTGGGCGGTGAGCTGTCGGGCGGGTACTACGTCACCCCGACGATCTTCGAGGGCGACAACTCCATGCGGATCTTCCAGGAGGAGATCTTCGGGCCCGTCGTGTCGGTGGCTCGCTTCGACGGCCCCGACGACGCGCTGAAGATCGCCAACGACACCCTCTACGGCCTCGGTGCCGGGGTGTGGTCGCGCGACATCCACCTCGCGTACCGGATGGGTCGCGGCATCCAGGCCGGCCGGGTGTGGACGAACAACTACCACGCCTACCCCGCGCACGCCGCCTTCGGCGGCTACAAGAGCTCCGGCATCGGCCGGGAGAACCACCGCATGATGCTCGACCACTACCAGCAGACCAAGAACCTCCTGGTCAGCTACGCCACGTCCAAGCTCGGCTTCTTCTGACGGGCGGCGACGACGTGAGCGGTGCGCCGGCCCGCGAGCCGGTGGGCCTGACCCCGGAGGCGGCGCAGCAGCTGCGGCGCCTCCGGGCACGGCACGGGGAGCTCATGTTCCACCAGTCGGGCGGCTGCTGCGACGGGAGCGCCCCGATGTGCTTCGCGGCCGGGGACTTCACCACCTCCGACGCCGACGAGCACCTGGGGGACGTGGTGGTCCCCGCGCAGGGGGAGTCGGAGGGGTTCTCCGTGCCGGTGTGGATGTCGAAGGAGCAGCACGCCCGGTGGGCGCACACGCACCTGACGATCGACCTCGTGCCCGGTCGGGGGGCGGGGTTCTCGCTGGAGGCCCCCGACGGGGTGCGGTTCCTGGTGCGCTCGCGGCTGGCGGACGGCGCCACCCCGGGCTCGTCCGGCCCGGTGCCGCCGGCCGCGCCGTGAGCCACCGGTAGCGTCCGCGGCGTGACCGCAGCTCCGGACGCCCACCTCGCCGTCCCCGCTCCCCAGCCGGTGCGCTTCGCGCTGGTCGGCTACGGCGGTGGCGGGCGGTTCTTCCACGCGCCCGTCGTCGCGGGCGCGGCCGGGTGCGAACTGGTGGCCGTGGTCACCTCGAACCCCGAGCGCGCCGCGCTGGCCCGCGCCGAGCACGGGGTGCGCACCGTCGCCGCCCTGGAGGAGCTGGTGGACCTCGGGGTGGAGGCGGTGGCGATCTCCACCCCCGCCGCCACGCACACCGACCTCACCGAGCGGGCGCTGCGGCTCGGGCTGGCCACCGTGTGCGACAAGCCCTTCGCGCTGGACGCGGCTGCGGCCGCGCGCACGGTCGACCTCGCGCAGGAGCTGGGGGTGCTGCTCAGCCCCTACCAGAACCGCCGCTGGGACTCGGACCTGCTGACGTTGCGCCGGGTCCTCGCCGACGGCGAACTTGGGCGGGTCCTGCGCTTCGAGTCGGCGTTCGAGCGCTGGACGGCGGGCGACCCGCCGGCGGCCGGCGGCGGACTGCTGCGCGACTTCGGTGCGCACCTGGTCGACCAGGCCCTGCTCCTGTTCGGTCCGGTGGAGACCGTGGCCGCGCAGACGCGCGGCGGCGAGGGGGCCGAGGACGACTGGCGGGTGCAGCTGGCCCACGCCGGCGGGGTGCGCAGCGAGCTGTCCGGGTCGTGGCACCAGGCGCTGCCGGCGCCGCGCTTCCGTGTGACCGGCACCCGCGGCAGCTTCGTCGTCGAGGAGCCCGTGGACGGGCAGGAGGCCGCGCTGCTCGCCGGGCGCACCCCGGCCGGGGAGGGGGCTGCGTGGGGTGCCGAGCCGCCCTCGCGCTGGGGGCACCTGGCGATCGGTGGCGGCCCGGTGCGGCGGGTGCCCGCCGAGCACGGCCGCTGGCCGGACTTCTACGCCTCCTTCGCCCGGGCGGTGCGGGGCCTGGGGCCGGTGCCGGTGGACCCTCGCGACGCGGTGGCCACCACGGCCGTCGTGGACGCGGCCCGCCGCGCGGCCGCGCTCGGCCGCACCGTCGACGTGGGCTGACGAGGACCACCCGCGCGGCAGGAATTCTCACCATGTGAGACGAGAATCTCGTCAGCTGGATGCTGATGGTGCGGTGAGGCATGGTTCCGGAGCACCCGGAGAGGCGACGGCGACCCCGGTTCCCACCCGGGTGCCCGCGCCGGGCGCAGGAGGACCCCTGACCGTGGCGCGACCGCGACCAGCCCCCGTCCCGAAGGTGCCCCATGGGTCCGTCCGACCTGAACCCCACGATGCAGCGATCCCCGTCCGCCCCGCAGGGTGCGCCCGTCAACCCGGTCCGCCGGGTCGCCGCCGCCAGCCTCATCGGCACGACGATCGAGTTCTACGACTTCTACGTCTACGCGACCGCTGCCGTCCTCGTCTTCGGGCCGCTGTTCTTCCCCTCCGAGAACGAGACCGCGCAGACGCTCGCCTCCCTGGCCACCTTCGCCATCGCCTTCGTCGCCCGGCCCATCGGCTCGATCGTCTTCGGGCACTTCGGCGACCGCATCGGCCGCAAGACGACCCTCGTGGCCGCGCTGCTCGTCATGGGCATCTCCACGGTCCTCATCGGCGTGCTGCCCACCCACGCGAGCGTCGGCAACCTCGCCCCGGCGCTGCTGTGCCTGCTGCGCTTCGGCCAGGGCTTCGGCCTCGGCGGGGAGTGGGGCGGCGCGGCGCTGCTCGCCACCGAGAACGCGCCCCCGAACCGCCGCGCGCTGTACGGCATGTTCCCGCAGCTGGGCGCCCCGCTGGGCTTCATCGTCGCCAACACCCTCTTCATCGTGCTGGCCACGACGATGAGCGACGAGACGTTCATGTCCTGGGGCTGGCGCGTGCCGTTCCTGCTCTCGGCCGCCCTGGTGCTGCTCGGCCTGTGGATCCGCCTCAGCCTGGCCGAGACCCCCGTCTTCGCCAAGGCGCTCGCCGAGAACCGGCAGGTGCGGGTGCCCGTGGCCGAGACCTTCCGCACCAGCTGGAAGCTGCTCGTGCTGGGCGCCTTCTCGGTCATGCTGACCTACACGCTCTTCTACCTGACCACGACCTGGTCGCTGGCCTACGGCACCTCCCCGGCGCTGGGCTACGAGCGGCAGGACTTCCTGCTCATGCTGTGCGTCGCCGTCCTGTTCATGGCCGCGGCGACCCCGCTGTCCGGGGTGCTCTCGGACCGCTTCGGGCGCCGCCCAGTGCTGGCCACCGCGATGGTCGGCGGCGCCGTCGTCGGCCTGCTCACCGGCCCGCTGCTGGGCTCCGGCAGCACCGCCCTGGTCATGGTGTGGCTGTGCGCCGGGCTGTTCTTCATGGGCCTGGTCTTCGGGCCCATCGGCGCCTACCTGCCCGAGCTGTTCCCCACGAACGTGCGCTACACGGGCGCCTCGCTCGCCTTCAACGCCGGCAGCATCCTCGGCGCCTCGCTCGCCCCGTACACCGCGGTGCGTCTCGCCGAGGCGCACGGCGTCGGCTGGGTGGGCGCCTACCTCGCCGGCACCGCCGTCGTGAGCCTGGTCGCGCTCGCCCTGCTGCGCGAGACCCGCACCGCCGACATCGACGACTGAGCCCCACCCGCCGCGCCGCCCGGCCCGGTCCCCGCGACGGGGGCCGGGCCGGTCCGCGTTACCCTGCCCGTGGTCGCGGCCGGGGGGCGGCGGACGGAGAACCGAGGGGGAACGTGGTGGCTGGCGGCTCGGGAGCTGCGTACCGGGCGCTGTACCGGACCGTCCTGACGAGGATCGACCCCGAGGTGGCCCACCACTGGGCGTTCACGGGCATGCGCACGGCCAGCCGGTTGCCCCCCGCGGTGCCGCTGCTGCGCCGGGCGTTCGTCGAGACCGACCCGCGGCTGCGCACCCGCGTCCTGGGCATGGACCTGGCCGGACCGCTGGGCCTGGCCGCCGGGTTCGACAAGGACGGCACCGGCGTCGAGGCGCTGGCCCACTTCGGCTTCTCCTTCGTCGAGGTCGGCACCGTCACGGCCCTGCCCCAGCCGGGCAACCCCAAGCCCCGCCTGCACCGCCTCGTCGAGGACCGCGCCGTCGTCAACCGGATGGGGTTCAACAACTCCGGTGCGGAGGTCGTCGCCCGCCGCCTGCGCCGGCTGCGCGCGGTGCCCCCGCGCCACCCCGTCGGCATCGGGGTCAACATCGGCAAGAGCAAGGTGGTGGCCGAGGAGGACGCCCCGGCCGACTACGCCGCCTCGGCCCGGCTGCTGGCCCCCTACGCGGACTACCTCGTCGTCAACGTCAGCTCCCCGAACACCCCGGGGCTGCGGAACCTGCAGGCGGTGGAGAAGCTGCGCCCCGTCCTGGCCGCCACCCGTGCCGCCGCCGACGAGGCGTCCCACCGGCACGTGCCCCTGCTGGTGAAGATCGCCCCCGACCTCTCCGACGAGGACGTGGACGCCGTCGCTGACCTGGCGCTGGAACAGGGCCTGGACGGCGTCGTCGCCACCAACACCACGATCGGCCGGGAGGGCCTGCGCTCGAGCCCCGAGGCCGTCGCCGCGGCCGGTGCCGGCGGGCTGTCCGGCGCTCCGCTGCGCGAGCGGTCGGTGCAGGTGCTGCGCCGGCTCGCCGACCGCGCCGGCGACCGCCTCACCCTGGTCAGCGTCGGCGGCGTCGAGACCGCCGACGACGTGCGCGAGCGCCTGGACGCCGGCGCCTCCCTGGTGCAGGCCTACACCGCCTTCATCTACGAGGGGCCCGGCTGGGCGCGGCGGGTGCTGTCCGACCTCGCGGCCTCCCGCTCCCGCCGCCAGTCCGACCGCGTCTGACCGCCGGCAGCCGCCGGCAGCCGCCGGCGGCCACGGGGGCCGCGGGGGCGGGGAGCCGTCGAGTTGTGGCCGGCGGCGGCAGCGGCGACGGTCGGGGGAGCGTCCTGCGAGCGCGTCCGCTCGCACCCCCGAGCCGAGGAGCCCAGTGACCGACGTCGCCCAGCACCGCCCCGGTGCCGCAGACGGCCCCGAGCCCGCCCCCTCCGGCACCGACCCCGCGCGCTGGCGCGCCCTCGGCGTGTGCCTGGCCGTCGGGTTCATGACCCTGCTGGACGTCTCGATCGTCAACGTCGCCCTGCCCTCGATCGAGCAGTCCCTGGGCGCCGGGCCCGCGCAGGTGCAGTGGATCGTCGCCGGGTACGCCCTGGCCTTCGGCCTGGTGCTCGTCCCCGCCGGGCGCTTCGGCGACCTCTTCTCGCGGCGCGCCGTGTTCCTCACCGGCCTGGCCGGGTTCGTCCTGACCAGCGCCGCGGCCGGGCTGGTGCAGTCCGCGACCGCCCTGGCGCTCGTGCGCCTGCTCCAGGGCATCACCGCCGGTCTGGTCAACCCGCAGGTCCTCGCCCTCATCCAGCAGCTGTTCACCGGGGCCGAGCGGGGGCGGGCCTTCGCCGCCTTCGGCACCACCGTGGGGCTGTCCACCGCGGTCGGGCCGCTCCTGGGGGGCGTGATCCTGGCCGTCTTCGGGGAGGCCGAGGGCTGGCGGGGGGTGTTCCTCGTCAACGTGCCGCTGGGGCTGGTGCTGCTGCCCCTGGCGTGGCGGTGGCTGCCCCGTGACGAGGGGGCGCGGCACCGCACCCGCCCGCGCTTCGACGCCGCGGGGCTGGTGCTGCTGGCCGGCGCCGTCGTCCTGGTGATGCTGCCGTTCGTGCTCACCACCGGTACGGGCGGGTCCTCGGCCCGGTGGTGGCTGCTGGCGCCCGGCCTGGCCCTGCTGGGCGGCTTCGCCCTGTGGGAGCGGCGCGAGAACCGCCTCGAGCGCCAGCCCGTGGTGGCCACGGACCTGGTCCGCACCCCGTCCTTCACCGTCGGCGCGCTCATCGGCGTGGCCTACTTCGCCGGCTTCACCGGCATCTTCCTGGTCGTGACCCTCTACCTGCAGTCCGGGCTGGGCTTCTCCCCGCTGCAGGCCGGGCTCGTGCAGACGCCCTTCGCCCTGGCCTCCGCGGTGCTGGCCCAGGTGGGCGGTCGCCAGGTCGAGCACCGCGGCCGCCGCGTCGTCGTCCTCGGCCTGGTGGTCGTCGCCGTCGGGCTCAGCGCTGCGGACGTGGTCTCCGCCGCCGTGCAGAGCACCGGTGGCGCGATCGCGCTCGCGGCGTGCCTGGCCGTCACCGGTGCCGGCAGCGGCCTGGTCATCTCGCCCAACCAGACCCTCACCCTCGCCGACGTGCCGCGCAGCGTCGCGGGGACCGCCGGCGGGGTCCTGCAGACCGGCCAGCGCATCGGCTCCGCGATGGGGGTGGCCGCCGTCACGGCCGTCTTCTTCTCCACCCTCGCCGGTGAGGGCCTGAGCGGCGCGGCCGGCGGACGCGCCGGCGACGTGCCCGCGCCGGTGCGTGCCGCGTTCGGCGAGGCCCTCTCCACCGGCCTGCGGGTCTCGATCGCCCTGGTGGTGGTGGCCCTGGTGCTCGCGCTGCTGGACCTGCGCCGCCGCCGGGTCCGCTAGCGTCGCCCGGGTGAGGGCGACGCGCTGGACCTGGACCTTCGAGGACGCCGAAGGGCGCCCCCTCGCCGGCGGCGAGGAGGTGTTCCCGACCCGGGCGGACGCCGAGGTCTGGATCGGCCAGAACTGGCGAGCCCTGCGCGACCAGGGCGCCGAGACCGCGCACCTGTCCGCCGACGGCCGCGGCGTGGACGGCCCGCTCAGCCTGCGCCCCGCCGACTGAGCGGGGAGCCGCGCCGGGCGGGCCGTCCGCCGCCGCCCCGCCCGGTCAGGACGGTCGCGGCGAGGTGCGCCTCAGGAGGGGCGCCCGGTGGGGGCGTTGCGCGCCGTGAGCGCCGGGTCGCGCTCGACGACGTCACCCAGCACCTCGTCCACGCGGGTCATCAGCTCCGGCGGGATGACGACCCCGGAGGCCTTGACGTTCTCGGTCACCTGCTCCGGGCGCGAGGCGCCGATGATGGCGGCGGCCACGTTGTCGTTCTGCAGGACCCACGCCACGGCCAACTGGGACATGGACAGGTCCAGCTCGGCGGCCACGCCGCGCAGCTTCTGCACCCGGCTGAGCACGTCGTCGCGCATCCAGCGGCTGATCATCTGCCGGCCGCCCTTCTCGTCCGTGGCGCGGCTGCCGGCCGGCGGCTCGGCGCCGGGGCGGTACTTGCCGGTCAGGACCCCCTGGGCGATGGGGGAGAACACGACCTGGGAGACGCCCAGCTCGCGGCTGGCCGGTACGACCTCGCCCTCGATGACGCGGTACAGGGCGGAGTACTGCGGCTGGTTGGAGATCAGCTGGAAGCCCAGCTCGCGGGCCAGGGCGTGCCCGGCGCGCAGCTGCTCGGCGGTCCACTCGCTGACGCCGATGTAGAGCGCCTTGCCCGAACGGACGACGTCGGCGAACGCCTGCATCGTCTCCTCGAGCGGGGTGGAGACGTCGTAGCGGTGGGCCTGGTACACGTCGACGTGGTCGGTGCCCAGCCGCCGCAGCGAGCCCTCGATGGACTCGGTGATGTGTTTGCGGGACAGGCCCGAGTCGTTGTGGCCCTTCGGGCCGGTGGGGAAGTAGACCTTGGTGAGGATCTCGAGGCTCTCGCGGCGCTCACCCTTCAGCGCCTGGCCCAGGACCGTCTCGGCGGCCGTGTTCGCGTAGACGTCGGCGGTGTCGAACGTCGAGATCCCGGCGTCGAGCGCGGCGCGCACGCAGGCGATCGCGGCGTCGTTCTCGACCTGCGACCCGTGGGTGAGCCAGTTGCCGTACGTGATCTCGGAGATCTTCAGACCGCTGCGACCGAGGTGTCGGAACTCCATGGTCGCGACGGTAGGGCCTGCGGCGCCGCGGCGCGCCCCAGCGCGCCGGAACGCGAGCTGTCAGCGGGGCCGGGCGCCCCGCTCGACCATCGGCACGGGCCGGCGCATCCGGCGGATCTGCAGCGCCCGGGTGACGCCGTACGAGACCAGGCCCCGCTCGGGCGTGTCGAAGCGCGCGGCCAGGGCCTTCTTGAGGCGGCGGCCCAGCAGCACGCTGTCGATCACCACGACCGCCAGCATCCCGTAGATGAGCAGCGTCGTGCCCAGCAGCAGCGCCGCCGAGCCCATGGGCTGGGCGATCATCGACAGCACCAGGGAAGCGCCGGCGATGATGAGGAAGTACTCGCCCACGTTGCGGCGGGCGTCGACGACGTCGCGCACGAACCGGCGCTGCGGGCCGCGGTCGCGCGCGGGCAGGTAGCGCTCGTCGCCGGTGACCAGGGCCTGCTGGACCTTCAGGCGCTCCTCGCGCTGCGCGGCGCGCGCCGCCTTCGCCGCGGCCTTGCGGTCGGCGGGCACGAGGGGGCGGGCGTTGCGGGCCTGCGCCTCGCTGCGGCGGGGCGTGGGACGGCCCTTGCCGCCCGGCTTCGTCAGCTCGACGACCGGGGCGGCCGGCGCCTCGGGGGCCTGCTTCTCCTTCGAGCGTCCGAACACCCCGCAAGGGTACGGCACCACCCGGCCCGGCCCGGCCCGGCGAGCGGGCCCGGGAGTAGCGTCGGGCCCCGTGAGCCAGCACACCCCGCCCCTGCCCGCCACCGGCGCCGAGCGCACCGCGGCGCTGCGCGCGGCGTGCGCCGCCGGCACCGCCGCGGCCCGCGCGGACCTGGAGGCGCTGGTGCGCATCCCCAGCGTCTCCGCCCGCGCCTTCGACCAGGCGCACGTCACCGCCAGCGCCGAGGCGGTCGCGCAGCTGCTGCGCGAGGCGGGGCTGCCGCAGGTCGCCGTCCGCACGGCCACCGCCGTGGTCGACGAGGCCGAGGTGCGCAGCGCACCCGCGGTCGTCGCCCGCCGCCCCGCGCCCGCGGGCCGCCCCACCGTCCTGCTGTACGCCCACCACGACGTGCAGCCGCCGGGGCGGCCCGAGCTGTGGACCACCCCGGCCTTCGAACCCGTGGAGCGCGACGGGCGCCTGTACGGCCGCGGCACCGCCGACGACAAGGCGGGGGTCGTGGTGCACGTCAACGCGCTGCGCACGCTGCTGCCGCTGTGGGGCCCGGAGGACGGCGTGGGCGTCACCGTGTTCGTGGAGGGGGAGGAGGAGGTGGGCTCGCCCACCTTCGCGGCCTTCCTCGCCGAGCACCGCGCCGAGCTGGCCGCCGACGTCATCGTCGTGGCCGACTCCGGCAACTGGCGGGTCGGCGTGCCCGCGATCACCACGACGCTGCGGGGGCTGGTGGACTGCGTGGTGACCGTCTCGGTCCTGTCGCACCCGGTGCACTCCGGCGTCAACGGCGGGCCGGTCCTGGACGCGCTCACCTGCCTGGCGCGCCTGCTCGCCACGCTGCACGACGAGGCCGGCGACGTGGCCGTGCGCGGGCTGCTGAGCTCCGCGGCCGGTGACGTGGACCTCACCGAGGAGCAGTACCGCGCCGACGCCGGCGTCCTGGACGGCGTCCGGCTGGCCGGGACGGGCTCGGTCGCGGACCGGCTGTGGACCAAGCCCGCGCTGTCCGTCATCGGCGTCGACGCCACGCCGGTGGACACCGCCAGCAACACCCTCGTGCCCTCCGCGCGCGCCAAGCTGAGCCTGCGGCTGGCCCCCGGGCAGGACCCGGCCGAGGCGATGACGGCGCTGCGCCGCCACCTGCTGGCGCAGGCCCCCTTCGGCGCGCGGGTCGAGGTCGCCGACGGGGAGGCGGGCAGCTCCTTCTCCGCGGACACCTCCTCGGCGGCGCACGAGGTGGCCCGCAGGGCCTTCGAGGAGGCCTACGGCGCGCCCGTCGTGGAGATGGGCATGGGCGGGTCCATCCCCTTCATCGCCGACCTCGTCGCCGAGCACCCCGGCGCCTCGATCCTGGTCACCGGCGTGGAGGACCCCGACTCGCGCGCCCACGGCCCGGACGAGTCGCTGCACCTGGCCGACTTCGAGCGCGCCTGCCTCGGGGAGGTCCTGCTGCTGGACGGGCTGGCCGGCGTGCCCGCCCCGGTGACCGGGGCGCGGTGACCGCTGCGCGCCCCGCGGACGTAGCCTGGTGCCGGGAACAACCGTGCCGCCCCGGCGGTTGGCCCGGACAGCGTCCCTAGTCGACGAGTGGAACCGGAGACGAGCATCATGACCACGACGACCGCTGTCGAGGAGACCCGCGCCCACGGCGTGGAGCTCACCGACGTCGCCGCCACCAAGGTCCGCACCCTGCTGGAGCAGGAGGGCCGCGACGACCTGCGCCTGCGCATCGCCGTCCAGCCCGGCGGCTGCTCGGGCCTGATCTACCAGCTCTACTTCGACGAGCGCGAGCTCGACGGTGACGCCGTGCGCGAGTTCTCCGGCGTGGGGGTCGTCGTGGACAAGATGAGCGCCCCCTACCTGGACGGCGCCACCATCGACTTCGCCGACACGATCGAGAAGCAGGGCTTCACGATCGACAACCCCAACGCGGGCAGCAGCTGCGCCTGCGGCGACTCGTTCTCCTGACGGGCCCGGGCCCACGGGTCACGACGCTCCGCTGACCGGCCAGGACGCCGGCACGGCCCCCGCACCCGCCGGTGCGGGGGCCGCTCGCGTCTGGGGCGCTGCGCTGCCGTCGGGGCCCGCCGGCCGGCCGCGACGGCACCCCGGTCCGGCCCCCTTCGCCTTCGACCGGCTCTCCCCGCGCCCGGGGGAGGACCTCGTGGCCACCGGCGGCGACCTGTCGCCGGCCACGCTCGTGGCGGCGTACGCGCACGGGCTGTTCCCCATGGGCCTGGGCGGCGGTGGGCGCGGCCCCCTGGGGTGGTGGTCGCCGGACCCGCGCGGGGTGCTGCTGCCCGAGCGGGTCCACGTCTCGCGGTCCCTGCGGCGCGCCCTGCGCACCTTCGAGGTGCGGGTGGACACCGCCTTCGACGAGGTGGTGGCCGGCTGCGCGGAGCCCTCGCGCCCCGGGGCGTGGATCACCCCCGAGGTGGCCGCGGCCTACGGCGAGCTGCACCGCCTGGGGTGGGCGCACTCGGTGGAGGTCTGGCGCGGCGGGGAGCTGGCCGGGGGCCTGTACGGCGTCGCGCTGGGCGGCCTGTTCGCCGCCGAGTCCAAGTTCCACCGCGTCCGTGACGCCTCCAAGGCGGCCGTCGTGGCCCTGGCCGACCTCCTGCTCGCCGACGGCGTCGCGGGCCGGCTGGTGGACGTGCAGTGGCGCACGCAGCACCTGGCCACCCTGGGCGTGGAGGAGGTCGGCCGCCCCCGCTACCACCACCTGCTGAGGTCGGCACTGGCCTCGCCCGGACCCGAGGTGTTCGCGGCGCGCCCCGACCCGGTCCACAGCTACGACGGGGGGTAGTCTCATCCTCCGTAGGGACGCTCCTGCCCACGACCCTCACGCCGCGGGCACGGCACGTCCCCGTCTCTGCACGAACCGTGGGAAGGCCGACGTTGGGCACGCGAGACTCGGACGCGACGCGTCGTCGCCGTCCCCCCAAGGCGCTGGGCGCCGGTGTCGTCGCCGCGGCAGCGCTGCTGCTGACGGGGTGCGCCGCCTCCGACTGGCCGGACGCGAGCCTCCGTCAGGGGTTCCTGCCCGACGCCAGCGAAGGTGCGACGAACCACACGGACAGGATCTCCGAGCTGTGGAACGGCTCGTGGATCGCCGCCCTGGCCGTCGGGCTGCTGGTGTGGGCCCTGACGATCTGGTGCGTGGTGGCCTACCGGCGCCGCAAGGGCGACCCGGAGCTGCCGCCCCAGACGCGCTACAACATGCCGATCGAGATCCTCTACACCATCGTCCCCGTGATGATGGTCGGGGTCCTCTTCTACTACACCGCCCGCGACCAGGCGGCCATCCTGGACGACTCCGCCCCGGTCGACGTCGAGGTCGACGTCATCGGCAAGAAGTGGGGATGGGACTTCAACTACCTCGACGAGTCGGGGAACCCGATCGCCTACGAGGCGGGCCGCCAGGCCGAGCTGGACGGTGAGGAGCTCGTGGAGGGCCAGGTGCCCACCCTGTACCTGCCCGTGAACCAGAACGTGCAGTTCAACCTGTACGCCCGGGACGTCGCGCACTCCTTCTGGGTCCCGGCCTTCCTGTTCAAGATGGACCTCTACCCCGGCAGCCCGAACGAGTTCCAGCTCACCCCCACCAAGGAGGGGCTGTACAAGGGCAAGTGCGCCGAGCTCTGCGGCGACTACCACTCCGAGATGCTCTTCGACGTCCGGGTGGTCTCCGAGGCCGAGTACGCGGAGCACCTGGAGGACCTGGTGGCCGCGGGTCAGGCCGGAGGGCTCACCACCGAGCTCGGCGGTGAGCTCGAGCGCGATGCCGGGGGCCCGGAGCCCGCCGGCGACGAGACCAGCGGGGGGAACAACAGCTGATGGCCACTGAGAGCTTCAACGCGCCGGGTGTGGCCGCCCGGGTCACCACTCGTCAGCCGCTCGGGGCCGTCGTGCCCCGGCGGCACGGATCGGTCATCGCCGGCTGGCTGTCCAGCACCGACCACAAGGTGATCGGCAACCTCTACTTCATCACCGCCTTCCTCTGGTTCATGGTGGGCGGCGTCCTGGCCCTGCTGATCCGCGCCGAGCTCTTCGCGCCGGGCATGCAGGTGTTCAACACCAAGAACGAGTACAACCAGGCGTTCACGATGCACGGCACGATCATGCTGCTGCTGTTCGCGACGCCCCTGTTCTCCGCCTTCGCCAACGCGATCATGCCGCTGCAGATCGGAGCGCCCGACGTGGCGTTCCCGCGGCTCAACATGCTCTCGTACTGGCTGTTCCTGTTCGGCGGGCTGATTGCCGCGGCCGGCTTCCTGACCCCCGGCGGTGCCGCCTCGTTCGGCTGGTTCGCCTACACACCCCTGTCGGACGTGACCCACTCACCCGGCCTGGGCGGGGACCTGTGGGTCATGGGCCTGGCCTTCTCCGGCTTCGGCACCATCCTGGGCGCGGTCAACTTCATCACCACGATCCTGTGCATGCGCATGCCCGGCATGACCATGTTCCGGATGCCGCTGTTCACCTGGAACACGCTGATCACCAGCGTCCTGGTGCTCATGGCCTTCCCGGTCCTGGCCGCGGCGCTGCTGGCGCTGGCCGCCGACCGCCTGCTCAACGCACACGTGTTCGCCCCCGAGGCGGGCGGCTCGATCCTGTGGCAGCACCTGTTCTGGTTCTTCGGGCACCCCGAGGTCTACATCATCGCGCTGCCGTTCTTCGGGATCATCACCGAGATCCTGCCGGTGTTCAGCCGCAAGCCCGTCTTCGGCTACAAGGGCCTGGTCTTCGCGACCATCTCCATCGCCGGCCTCTCCGTGACGGTGTGGGCGCACCACATGTACGTCACCGGCAAGGTCCTCCTGCCGTTCTTCGCCTTCATGACCATGCTCATCGCGGTGCCGACGGGGCTGAAGTTCTTCACCTGGATCGGCACCATGTGGCGCGGCTCCATCAGCATGGACACCCCGATGCTGTGGAGCGTCGGCTTCCTGGTGACCTTCCTGTTCGGCGGTCTGACCGGCGTCATCCTGTCCTCGCCGCCGCTGGACTTCCAGCTGTCGGACTCCTACTTCGTCGTGGCGCACTTCCACTACGTCGTCTTCGGCACCGTGGTGTTCGCGATGTTCGCCGGGTTCCACTTCTGGTGGCCGAAGTTCACGGGCAGGATGCTCGACGAGCGCCTGGGCAAGATCCACTTCTGGATGCTGTTCGTGGGCTTCCACACCACCTTCCTCATCCAGCACTGGCTGGGAGCGGCGGGCATGCCGCGCCGCTACGCGGACTACCTGCCCGGTGAGGGCTTCCAGACCATGAACGAGATCTCCACGATCGGCTCGTTCATCCTGGGCGCCTCGTTCATCCCGTTCCTGTGGAACGTCTACCGCACGGCGCGCTTCGGCGAGCGGGTGACCGTGGACGACCCGTGGGGCTACGGCATGTCGCTGGAGTGGGCGACCTCGTGCCCGCCGCCGCGGCACAACTTCACCTCGCTGCCGCGGGTGCGGTCCGAGCGTCCGGCGTTCGACCTGCACCACCCGGAGGTCTCCGCCTACGACACGCCCACGGACGGCAGCAGCAAGAACCTCCTCGACCACGTGTACGGCGAGCCCGACCTGTCGGGTCGCAAGGAAGACCTGGGAGGTCGCTGACCGATGAAGCCTGAAACCTGGCTGTTCTCCGGCGGGATCCTCTTCTTCATCCCGGTGGCCTTCGTGTACGGCCTGTTCACGCAGTGGGACGAGTGGGTGGGCTTCATCGCCCTCCTGCTCACCGGTGGCCTGGCGATGCTCGTGGGGACGTACCTGTTCATCACGGCCCGCCGCATCGACGCCCGGCCGGAGGACAACCTGCGCGCCGACCCCAGCGAGGGGGCGGGGGAGCAGGGCTTCTTCCCCCCGTTCAGCTGGTGGCCCCTGTACCTGGCGCTCGCCGGTGCCATCGTGTTCGCCGGTGCTGCTCTCGGCTGGTGGCTCTGGCTCATCGGGATGGTCTTCACCGTCCCGATGATCATCGGGTGGGTCTACGAGCACTACGTGGGCGAGCACGCCCACTGAGTCCGGAGTGACGCAGGGCCCCGCACCCTCCCGGTGCGGGGCCCTGCGTCGTTCCCGGGGTCCCCGGGAGAGTCGTCCCCTCCCACCCGAGCGCAAGTCCCGTCAACCGCCGTGGGACTCCTCGTGCTCGGTGCCGTGCGTGTGCGGCACGGTCGTGATGGGCCGGCCGTCGGCGGGCACGTCCCCCACGGGGATCCAGCCGGTCGCAGCCCCCCTCGTGCCGTCGGCGGCGACGGCGCTGACCGACACCAGCAGTTGCGAGGACGTGAACAGCAGGCCGGCGCTGCGCTCGGTGCCGTAGCGCTCGGGGGAGGACGTGCCGGCGGCCGCGGTGACGCGCACAGCGGTCTCCTCGGTGGTGCTGTCGCCGGTCGAGCCGGAGGGGACCCCCTCGGCGCTGGCGTAGCGGACCGCGTAGGAGGCCGCTCCGGGGACCGCGGCCCAGCGCAGCTCCCAGTCCACGCTCCACGTCAAGCGCGGAGCGCCGTCCGGGCCCACCGCCTCCTCGCGGGAGTCCACGGTCGCCACGCGCAGGTCACCGGGGACCGCCGGCGGTCCGTTCGGTGCCGGCTCCGCCGCGGCGCACCCGGTCGTCAGCGTCCCGGCCAGCAGCGCCCCACCCAGCAGCCCCCGGGCGCAGCAGCCGGTGCTCCTCACCACTCGACCGCGCCGAAGACCTCGTCGTTGGCGTAGACGGTGCGGTCCGGCACGACCTGGCCCACCTCGAGCTCAGTGGCCACCACGGCGCTGCGTTCTCCGACGACGGCGCCGTTGCGCAGCAGCGACCGGAAGACCACCGAGCCGTCACCCAGCACGACGTCGTTGCCGATCGTGGTCGGTGCCGCCGTACCGGTCGTCGGATCCACCGTCGGGCGTCCACCACCGTGCACGACGACGCCCTCCCCGTAGGTGACCCGGTTGCCGACCGACAGGTCCGAGCCCTCCAGGGCGTGGAACACCGTCTCGTTGCCCATGCTGCGCACGGTGCCCACCGAGAAGGGCCCGCCTTCGTCGGCCCGCAGGGAGATGCGTGAGCCCATCCGCGCGTCCAGGGTCGCCAGGTCGTCCTCGAAGCAGACGTCGCCGATGACGCGGTTGCGGAAGCCCGGCTCGCGGACCTCCGGGCCGGTGCACAGCGCGGACTCCACGGTGGGTGCGTCGCGCGAGGCGTCGAAGACGTTGCCCCCCGGGTCCACGTTGATCCCGTGCACCGCCTGCGGGTCCTCCGCCGCCAGGCGTGAGTACTCGCGGGCCAGGCCGGTGTTCACCTCCACCACGGCGGCGTTGAACAGGCGGTCGGCCTCCACGAGGGGCCGCACCTTGCCGAGAGCGGGATCGTCCGCCTCCGCCTGGGTGCGCACGTCCTTGCCGGGCAGCACCATGGTGCCGCTGCGCAGCACCACGCCCGGGCCGACGCGGCTCAGCGCCGACAGGCCGGTGTCGCGCTCCAGGACGGCGCCGTCGACGAGGGCGCCGAAGCTGATGAAGACGCCGGAGTCCCGCGGGTCGGCGTGGTCCGCCCCGATGCGTGCCGGGCCCCGCACCGCTGAGCCGTGGGCCAGGATGACCCGCTCGCCGACCTCCACCCCGTCGAACGTGTGCAGTCCCGCCGCGGCCAGGGCCCTGGCCTCCGCGGGCCAGCGGGGGACGAGGGCGTCCACGCGCACGGAGTCCTGGACGTTGGACTCCGCGCCGATCTCGATGCCCACCCGGCCGGCGGCGAGCAGCTGGGCGAACGGGCCCACGTACACCCGGTGCCCCAGCTCGACCGACCGCGCTGAGCGCACCTGCGCGGTCGGGTCGACGAAGGAGGCCTCCTCCAGGCCCGTGGCCGGCGCTTCCTCAGCGGCTCGAGCCGGTGCCACCAGCACCGCCCCGCTCAGGCACAGCGTGAGCAGTGAGCCGCCCAGCAGTGCGCGTCGCCGCGGTCGTTCCCGTCGCTCCACCACGTCGCGCCCCCGTCCGGGAAGAGTGCTGGCCGTGCAGCCCTCACCACTCTGTGTCAGTTCTGTGTAGCAGGGGAGGAGCAGGAGCGGAAGTCCGGGAACCGGCGGTCCTGGTGCAACGCGAAGGGGTACCTGCAGCGTCAGAGGAGTGGAGCCGCCGGGGGAACGCACGGCGGGACGGATCGACCGGGGCCGCGCACGCGGCCAGGGGGAGAAGCAGCAGTGAGCACGCCGCACCGGCACGTCCGTGCCTGGGCACCCGCAGCCGTCGTCCTGGCGATGGCGACCGCCGTCTCGGCCTGCGGGCCGCAGAGCACCGCCGGCAACGGGCAGGGGGTGACGGCGAGCGCGAGCGCCACCCCGTCCACGCCTCCGGTGACCTTCACCGTGACCCCGGCCGACTCCGGCACCGGCGTGCGGCTCGACGCCCCCGTCACCGTCACCGTCGCTCGCGGTCAGCTCGATCAGGTGCAGGTCAGCGCACCCGACGGGTCCGTGGTCGAAGGCAGCCTCGACGCCGCGGGCACCACCTGGACCAGCACGGGGGAGCTGACCGCAGCCACCCGCTACACCGTCCGCGCCGTGGCCACCGACACGGCTGGTGAGCGGGCCGTGCACGCCACCACCGTCACCACCCTCACACCTGCCGCGACCGCCTTCCCGGCGGTCGCGCCCCTGGACGGCTCGACGGTGGGGGTGGGGATGCCCGTCATCGTCACCTTCGACGAGCCGGTCGCCGACGACCGGCGCGCCGAGGTGGAGCGCAACCTGCACGTGACGACCCGGCCCACCGCCGTCGAAGGCTCCTGGAGCTGGCAGTCGGACACGAAGGTCGAGTTCCGCCCGAAGGAGTACTGGCCCGCGCAGACCGACGTGCACCTCGACATCGACCTCGGCGACGTGGAGGTCGCGCCCGGGGTGTGGGGGACCACTCGGGACATCGGCTTCAGCGTCGGCAGCGCCATGGTCAGCACCGTCGACCTCGACGCCCACACCATGACCGTCACCCGCGACGGGGAGGTGCTGCGCACCATCCCGATCACCGCCGGCCAGGACGGCCACGGCGGCCGGTACGTCACGCGCAGCGGCACCAAGGTCATCATGAGCCGGGAGGAGTCGCGCCAGATGGACGCCGAGACCACGGGCGTCAGCCCCGACGACCCCGAGTACTACAACGTGGCGGTGAAGTACGCGATGCGCCTGACCAACTCGGGGGAGTTCCTGCACGCCGCCCCGTGGTCGGTGGCCTCCCAAGGCAGCGCCAACGTCAGCCACGGCTGCACCGGCATGAGCACCGAGGACGCCCGCTGGATGTTCGAGCACTCCAAGGTCGGGGACGTCGTCGACTTCGTGGGCAGCGAGCGCGGCATCGAGGACGGCAACGGGTTCAGCGTGTGGAACGAGAGCTGGGACCAGTGGGCGGCGGGGTCCGCCCTCGCCTGAGCTCTCAGCGGGTCGAGGGGTCCGGGGTCCGTGGTCGGGCAGGTCCGCCCCACCTCTCCGGCTCCACGGTTCGCCGGCAGCGTGCGGGCCCTCGGACCGCGGCGGGGCGACCCCGGACGACGGCGAGAGGGGCACCGATGACCCGGCGCCGCCGCCATCGGCGACGGCACCCGTGAGGTGGGTGCGGAGTTCCACCACGCTTCGGGATCGGCCGCTGGTCCGGTGCAGTTCGCCCCACCCGTCGAGCCAGGTGTGGGTCCGCTCCACCGGTGACCGCTTGCCGACCTGGTCCCGGGGCCTTCACGCCCTTGGCGGCGGTGCGCTCGAGTCCCGGCACCACCTCGAGCGCTGCAGCAGCAGCGCCAGGTGGTGCCCGGGACGCTGAGCTGCGCCCGTCTGCAGTCCTTCCCCAGCGGAGTGCTGGTCCCCGGAGGCGGACGTGCAGCTCCTGAACCGGGCTCTGCAAGCTGCGTCCCCGCAGCGCCTTCCCCGTTCGGCCGGTGCCGGCCAGCTGCACCGGTCGCGCTTCTCCGTCATCGATGAGCAGCTGCTGCCCGGGACAGGCCGGTCCCGCCAGCTCGGTGGCGTCGCCACCGTCGTAGGGGACGCGGATGGGCCCGCAGAGGCAGTCGTCGGTGTAGATGACGTCGCCGGAGGCGACGTCGCCGAGGTCGTCCTCGCCGAGCTGGAGCGTGACCGTCGTCGAGGCGTCGTTGGACCAGGCGATCTGCCCGCTGCCGGGGCAGCCGGCGGCGGCCAGGACGACGCCGGCGAGCAACGTCCACATCACCCGCCGGTTCCTGACTCCCACTGCGGGCCTCCTCGATGAGCGATGTCCGCGCCGTGTCCGTGAAGAGCCCCCGACCACCCGGGCGCGACCCCCGGCGAAGGTTCAGAGGAGGGGACGACGAAGGCCCCGGGCGATCCGCCCGGGGCCTTCGTCGTGGTGCGTGCCGACCGCGTCAGCCGCGGCTGGTCTGCGAGGTCTGGATCGCGGGGCTCGTCTTGCTCTCCTCGAGGGTGGCGTGCTCGCCGCCGTCGATCTCCCCGGGCTTGCCGTGGTGCGACGCCGCCAGCTCCGCGGGGGTCACCGGCTCGACGCGGTCCTCGAAGTAGAACTTCGACAGACGCCGCTGCACCTTGCCGTACAGGGAGTTGGGGTTGCCGGCGTCGACGCGGTCCTCGATCTCCATCGGGCGGTTCGCCTCGTGCTGCACCAGGACCCAGCGCTCCAGGTCGGTCAGCGGAGCGTGCACCTCGATGAACTCGCCGTGGGGCAGGCGCACGATGCGGCCCGTCTCGCGGCCGTGCAGGGCCTTCTCGCGGTCCTTGCGCTGCAGACCCAGGCAGATGCGCTTGGTGACCACGAACGCCAGGGCCGGCAGGACGAACACCAGGACGCGCAGGCTGCGGGTGATGTCGTTGATCGACAGCCCCACCATGTGGGCGATGATGTCGTTGCCGCCGGAGATGAACAGCAGCACGTAGAACGTCAGCGCCATGACGCCGAGGGCCGTGCGCGTGGGGGCGTTCCGCGGGCGGTCCAGCAGGTGGTGCTCACGACGGTCGCCCGTCGCGGCCTGCTCGATCCAGGGGTACAGCGAACCCGCCACCATCACGAACAGGATGACCACCGTCGTGGGGATGAAGATGTTCATCGAGAACGTGTAGCCGAACAGCGTGAACTCGAACCAGCCCGGCGTCAGGCGGACCGCGCCGTCGAGCCAGCCCATGTACCAGTCGGGCTGCGATCCCGCCGTCACGGGGGAGGGGTCGTACGGCCCGTACGCCCAAATCGGGTTGATCTGCACCAGGGCCGCGATCAGCGCGATGACGCCGAAGACGATGAAGAAGAATCCGCCGGCCTTGGCCATGTACACCGGGAAGAGGGGGAAGCCGACGACGTTGTCCTCGGTCCGGCCCGGCCCGGGGTACTGGGTGTGCTTGTGGATCACGACCAGCGCCAGGTGCACGACGATCAGGCCCAGCATGACCGCCGGCAGCAGCAGGACGTGGATGGTGAAGAAGCGCGGGATGAAGTCCTCGCCGGGGAACTCGCCACCGAAGAGGAAGAAGCTGACGTAGCTGCCGACCACCGGCACCGCCAGGATGATCGCCTGGGCGATGCGGATGCCCGTGCCCGAGAGCAGGTCGTCCGGCAGGGAGTAGCCGGTGAAGCCCTCGAAGACCGCCAGCAGCGCCAGGACCAGGCCGATGACCCAGTTGATCTCGCGCGGCTTGCGGAAGG
Source organism: Kineococcus esterisolvens (assembly GCF_050871405.1). NCBI lineage: Bacteria > Bacillati > Actinomycetota > Actinomycetes > Kineosporiales > Kineosporiaceae > Kineococcus > Kineococcus esterisolvens. Next base: position 27,030 of record NZ_JBJLRI010000024.1, on the reverse strand, counting down.
CGCCGGTGAAGAAGACGCGGATCATGTGGACGACGGTCGCCGCCACGAAGATCAGCGCCGCCCAGTGGTGCACCTGGCGCATGATCAGGCCGCCGCGCACGTCGAAGGAGATGCGCAGCGACGACTCGTACGCCTGCGAGACCGCCTGCCCGGCCAGCGGGGCGTACTCACCCTGGTACACCGTCTCCGCGGCGCTGGGCTCGTAGAAGAACGTCAGGAACGTCCCCGTGAAGAGCAGGATGACGAAGCTGTAGAGGGTGATCTCACCCAGCATGAACGACCAGTGGTCGGGGAAGATCTTGCGGGCGAACCCGTTGACGATCTTGCTGGCGCCGACGGTGTCGTCGGCGAAGTTGCCGACGCCTCCCGCGGCCTTGTCGATGGTGCTCATCCGCGCTCCCAGAAGCTCGGGCCCACGGCTTCGTGGAAGCCGCTGCTCGCCTGCAGGTACCCGTCCGCGTCCACCCGGATGGGCAGCTGGGGCAGGGGACGCTTGGCGGGGCCGAAGATCACCTTGCAGTCCTGCTCCACGTCGAAGGTCGACTGGTGGCAGGGGCACAGCAGGTGGTGGGTCTGCTGCTCGTAGAGGGCCACGGGGCAGCCCATGTGCGTGCAGATCTTGGAGTAGGCGACGATGCCGTCCACGCCCCACTCCGCCGACTTGGGCGTGAGCTGGCTCTCGTCCAGCCGCATCAGCAGGACCGCGGACTTCGCCTTCTCGTTCAGGGGGTGCTCGACCTCGTCGATGCCCTCGGGCATGACGTGCACGACCGCCCCGTAGACCATGTCGGCGGCCCGGATGCGCCCACCGGTCGGGTCCTTGATGAGGTGGGTGCCCTCTTCCCACATCGTCACCGAGAGGCTGTTCCCCGGCAGGGGACCGGTGTCGCGGAAGAAGAAGACCGCCGGCAGCGGGAAGAGCGCCAGGGCGCCGACCAGCGTGTTGCGGATCAGCGGCCGCCGGCCCAGGCCGGCCTCCGCCGAGCCCTCCTTGAGGATCGCCACGGCCTCCTCGCGCTCGGCGGTGGTGCCGCGCTGGCGGTGCCGGTAGTCGATGCGCTCGTCGTCCGGCATGAGGGTCTTCGCCCAGTGCACGGCCCCGACGCCCAGGGCGAACAGGGAGACGAACATGCACAGGCCGATCGCCCGGGTCGAGGTGCTGATGCGGTCGAAACCGCCGTCGTACTTGATCCCGATGATCGAGGCGATGATGCCGATCGAGCCGAGGATCGACAGCAGCAGCAGGGACGCCACCTGGCGCTCGGCGCGCTTGGCGGCCTTCGGGTCGACGTCACCCAAGCGGTGGCGGTGCGGGGGCAGACCCGGGTTCTCGAAGCGCTCCGGCACACCGGTGCCCTCGGCCTTCGACAGGGCCGTGGACCCCTGCCCGTGCGCCTGGTCGGCGCGCTCGATGTCGCTCATGCTCCCTGCCCGTCCGTGCGGGGCCGTGCCCCGCGGTCCATGTCGCTCACCGCGCCGCTCACGAGGACTTCATCCCCAGCCAGACCGAGCAGCCCAGGAGCAGCCCGATGCCGGCGATCCAGGCGAAAAGGCCCTCGCTGACCGGGCCCAGCGACCCCAGGGGCTGGCCGCCCGGCTCGGGGCGGAACTCCTCCTCCTGGGTCAGCCAGGCGATGATCGCGGTCTTGTCCTCGACGCTGATGGTGTTGTTGTTGAAGACCGGCATCGACTGCGGCCCGGTCACCATCGCCTCGTAGATGTACTTGCCCTCCACGCCGGTCAGGTCCGGCGCGTACTTGCCGCCGGTGAGGGCCCCGCCCTTGCCGGCGAAGTTGTGGCACATCGCGCAGTTGGTGCGGAAGATGGACGCCCCTCGGGCGACCTCCTCGGCGGTGACGTCCGAGACGTCCAGGACGTCCTCGCCCGGGATCGCGGGACCGGGCGCCAGCGACGCGATGTAGGCGGCCATCTGGTCGATCTGCTCCTGGGAGAAGCGGATCTTCGGGACCTCCGGCGCCTGCGCCGAGGACTGCGCCAGCGGCATGCGACCGGTGCCGACCTGGAAGTCGACGGACGCGGCGCCCACGCCGATGAGGGAGGGGCCGGCGCCGCTGCCCTCGATGACCTCGCCGCCCTGCGCGTCCAGCCCGTGGCACGACGCGCAGTTGGCGAGGAACAGCTCCTTCCCGGCCTGGATGTCGTCGGCGGTCCCGGTCGCCGTGGACGCCTCCGCGGGGCGGGGGGCCACTGCGGCGTACAGGCCGCCGACGAGGAGGAGCGCCAACGCGATCAGCACGACGACGGCCAGCGGGTGGCGCCGTCGGGCGCTGAGTGCGGTGAGGGTCCTGGTCACGGTCGTGGTGCTCGCTTCCGTCAGTGCTGTCGCGTGCGGGAGGGGATCGGCTGCCGGGTCACTGGAGGATGTAGATGACCGTGAACAGGCCGATCCACACCACGTCCACGAAGTGCCAGTAGTAGGAGACGACGATCGCGCTGGTGGCCTCCTGGTGGCCGAAGCGCTTGGCCGCGAAGGACCGGCCGATGACCATGAGGAAGGCCACCAGGCCGCCCAGGACGTGGATGCCGTGGAAGCCGGTGGTCAGGATGAAGACCGACCCGTAGGAGTCCGTGGCGATCGTCAGCCCCTCGACGGCCAGCTCGGCGTACTCGTACACCTGGCCCGCGACGAAGATCGCGCCGAAGAGGTAGGTGAGGGTGAACCACTCCTGCATGCCCCAGCTGCCGACCTGCCACAGGCGGCCGCGCCGTCGCGGCTGGAAGCGCTCGGCGGCGAAGACGCCGAACTGGCACCAGAACGACGAGATCACCAGGATCGTCGTGTTGATGCTCGAGAAGGGCACGTTCAGCATCTCGGGGCCCGTCTCCCAGAGGGACGGCGCCACCGACCTGATCGTGAAGTACATGGCGAACAGGCCGGCGAAGAACATGAGCTCGCTCGCGAGCCACACGATCACGCCCACCGAGACCATGTTCGGCCGGTTCACCGAGCCGTGTGCGGGACTCGGGGTACTGCTCTGGACAGCCTGTGCACTCGCCACGGCAGCCATCATGCCCCACCACCCCCGCCTCGTGCCGACCGGCCCACCGACATCGTGTCGTAGATCTCCCCGTGACCCGTCCGGGTGGCGCCGCGCGGGCTTCGCGGCGGGCGTGTGCGCGGGCCGGGGAGGGGTCGTGCGGGGGCCCGTGGCGGCCCGTGGCGGCCCGTGGCGGCCCGTGCCGGTCCCGCGCCGGCGCGTGGTGGCGCGTGGTGGCGCGTGGTGGCGCGGCGCGCCGTCCGCGGTCCCTGTGCGGTCAGTAGGGTTCGGGCGCAGCCCTCGACCCGTCGCACCCACCGGGGACCCCCATGACGCTCCCGCAGACCAGCGCGCCCGCCGGCGCACCCTCCGCCACCGGGCGGGCGGACGCGCCGACCTGGCCCCGCCTGCTGGGCGAGCTCCTCGCCGGCCGGGACCTGCGCGCCGACGACACCGCCTGGGCCATGGACCGGGTGATGCGCGGGGAGGCGGGCGACGTGCCGCTCGCCGGCTTCCTCGTGGCCCTGCGCGCCAAGGGGGAGACCAGCGCCGAGCTGGCGGGCCTGGCCGACGCGATGCTCGCCCACGCCGTGCCGCTGCACGTGCCCGGCCCCACCGTCGACCTCGTGGGCACCGGTGGTGACCAGGCGCACACCGTGAACATCTCCACCATGGCCGCGCTGGTCCTGGCGGGGGCCGGGCACCGCGTCGTCAAGCACGGCAACCGCGCCGCGTCGTCGTCCTCGGGGTCCGCCGACGTGCTCGAGGCGCTCGGGGTGGACCTCGACCTGCCGCCCGCGCGCGTCGGGCGGGTCGCCGTCGAGGTCGGCATCACGTTCTGCTTCGCCAAGGTCTTCCACCCCGCGTTCCGGCACGCGGCCGGTGCGCGCACCGGTCTGGGGGTGCCGACGGCCTTCAACGTCCTGGGGCCGCTCACCAACCCCGCGCGCACCGACGCCACCGCGATCGGCGTCGCCGACGCGCGGATGGCCCCCCTCGTCGCGGGGGTGCTGGCCTCGCGGGGCACCTCGGCGCTCGTGTTCCGCAGCGAGAACGGGCTCGACGAGCTCACCACCACCGCCCCGGCCCGGGTCTGGTCGGTCGCGGCCGGCGGGGTCGGCGAGGCGGTCGTCGACGCCGTGGCGGACCTCGGCATGGCCCCGGCCACCCTCGCCGACCTGCGCGGTGCCGACGCCCGCCACAACGCGGGCGTGGCCCGCGACCTGCTCGCCGGGGCCCGCGGGCCGGTGCGCGACGCCGTCGTGCTCAACGCCGCCGCCGCCATGGTGGCCGCCGGGGTGCGCGCCCCCGCGCCCGCCCCGGACGACGTCACGCGGGGGCTGGTGGCGCACCTGGCCGAGGGGGTCCGCCGCGCCGAGGAGGCGCTGGACTCGGGGCGGGCCGCCCGGGTGCTGCAGCGCTGGGTGGCCGCGACCCGCTCCTGACGGCACGCGGTGCCCCGGGCGGCCCGGGGCGGGGCCGTCCGGGCGTAGGTCAGTCGAAGCCGAGGTCGAACGCGCTCTCCAGGTCGTGGCGGGAGTACGCCCGGAAGGCGATGTTGGTCGTGGTGGAGGTGATGCCCTCCACGCGGCTGATGCCCCCGGCGATGACGTCGGCGAGCTCCTCGTGGCGGCGGACCCGCACCATGACGACCAGGTCCACCTCGCCGGTCACGGAGTACACCTCCGAGACCCCCTCGAGCTCGGCCAGCGCCCCGGCGATCTCGGGGATGCGCCGGCCGTCGGTGCGCACGTTGACGATGGCGGTGATCACCCGCGCAGCCTAGGGCGCGGTGCCCGCGGTGCCCAGCCGGTGCCGCGCCCAGGCGGCCCCCCGCACCGGCTGCACCCACGGGGGTGCGGCCGGGTCGATCGACACCAGCCGCACCCCCGGCTGCTCCATCCAGGTCAGCAGCGCGTCGGTCTCCTCCACCAGAGCCGCCGGCCCGCCCGGCACCGGCGGCCGCACCGCCTCCCCGGTCGCCCGCAGCGCCGCCACGTGGGGCACCGGGTCGGCCCCGCGCGGCGTCAAGGTCGTGCCGGCCAGACGTCCGTACCGCACCAGGACCAGCTCCCAGCCGCCGTCCGGCCAGCCGGGTTCGGGGGTGCGCCGGCGGGCCGCCACGACCTCCGGCGCCCGCACCAGCGGGTCGCGCCGCTGGGCGCGCTCGGCCGCGCGCAGGAAGGCGTCCAGCCTGTCGCGCGCCTGCGCCGCCTCCTCGAAGCGTTCCCGTCCGGCCAGCGCGAGCATGCGCCGCCGGCCGACCTCCAGAGCGGCGCCGGCGTCCTCGCGCAGCGAGGCCCGCACCTGCGCGACCACCTGCGCGTACGAGTCGGCGTCCTGCCCGCCGCGCTCGGTGCCCAGGCACGGCGCACCGCAGCGGCCCAGCTCCGCCAGCGCGCACGCGCCCGGTCCGTCGGCCCGCGGGGACCGCGGGATGCGGCGCGTGCAGCGCCGCAGCGGGTGGGCCTCGTGCAGCGCCGCCACGGCCAGCTCCGCCGTGCGCGCCGAGCGGAACGGGCCCAGGTACTCCGCTCCCGCGGTCGCGTCCGCGCGCACCTGCCGGACCAGCGACAGCCTCGGCCACGGCTCGGCCGTCAGCTTCACCCACGTCGCCCGTTCCGGGGCCTTCGAGCGCCGGTTGTACGGCGGGGAGTGCTCGGCGATGAGCCGCAGCTCGCGCACCCGCGCCTCCAGCGGGGTCGTGCACACCACCGGGACGACCTCGGCCGCCGCGCCCACCATCTCCGTCATGCGCGCCCGGGTCTCCGAGGCCGTGAAGTAGGACGCCACCCGCCGCCGCACGTCCACCGAGGTGCCGACGTAGAGCACGCGCCCGCGCGCGTCGCGGAAGAGGTAGACCCCCGGTGCCGAGGGCAGCCCCACCGCCAGGTGCCGCTTGCCCCGCCGCCGCGCCGACGGGGCCGTGGCGGTGAGGTCGCGCAGGTCCTCCAGCGTCTGCACGCCCCGGTTGCCGAGCCGGCCCAGCAGCGCGTGCAGCACGTCCACGGTGGCCCGGGCGTCGTTGAGGGCCCGGTGGTCCGGGGAGGAGGAGGCTCCCAGCAGCCGCGCCAGGGTGCCCAGCTTGTGGTCGCGCGCCTCGTCGCGGCCCACCAGCGCCCGGGCCAGGGCGAGGGTGTCGACGACCTCGGGCCGAGGCCAGTCCAGGCCGGCGCGGCGGCAGGCCGCCTCCAGGAAGGAGGTGTCGTAGCGCGCGTTGTGCGCCACGAGGACGGCGCCGCGGGCGAACTCCAGGAAGCTGGGCAGCACCTGCGCCGCCGACGGCGCCGCCACCACCATCGACGGGGTGATGCCCGTCAGGACCTGCACCGCGGGCGGGATGGGCGAGTCCGGGCGCACCAGCGTCTGGAACTCCCCGAGGACCTCCCCGCCGCGCACCTTGACGGCGCCGACCTCGGTGATCCCGCCCTCGGCGGGGGAGCCGCCGGTGGTCTCGAGGTCGACCACCACGAACGTCACCCCGGCCAGCGGGCGGCCCAGGTCCTCGAAGCTCGCCTGCTGCGGTCCGGGTCGGGTGGGCACGCGCAGACGGTGCCACCCGTGGCCGACACCGGTGCGGTGGCGCGCCGGGCGTGTCGAACAGACGTTCCCCCGAGCACGGGGCGAGGCCGTCCCCGACGTGGTCGACGGACTCCCCGGGCCGCTCCGCGACGGAGCACTCGCGCCGTTGTCCGGCTGGTGTCGACGCAGGCGACGCCTGGGCGGGAGCACCTCGTGGCTCGGTGGCGCCGCAGCGCGAGGGCCAGCCCGACCGGTGCTGGACTGCTCTGCCGACGTCGCGGGCGTGTCGGAGAGCGAGCGTTGATCGTGAGAGCTGCGCAGGCAGCACGGGCGGACCCCGCCTCCCGCACGGCGGGGTGCGTCGAGGCGTTGTCGGACATCGGCGGTAGGACTGGCAGGAGTGGGTCAGCCCGTGAGAGGAGAGCCGCCGTGGCTCAGTACGCCGTCCTGATCTACGCCGACGACTCCGCCCACGCGCCGGACGCCACCGCAGCCGACACCGAATCGTGCGACCAGCACGCCGACGAGCTGGCGTCCGCAGACTCGAGGCTCACGGCCTACGCACTGACGCCGCGGGACATGGCGACATCACTGCGGGCGGGCTCGGTCACCAGGGGGCCGTTCATCGACTCCCGGGAGGTCGTCGCCGGCTTCTACGTCATCGAGGCGCCCGACCTGGATGCGGCACTGGCCATCGCCGGCACCAACCCCGTGCTCCGCGAGGGCGGCGGCGTCGAGGTGCGCCCGGTGCACAGCGGTGGGGTCGTGGATCGCGCAGGTGCGCAGCCGATCGCGTAGCGGTCGAGCCGACTCGCGTCGGCAGGCACCGTCGGCGGTGATCCGACCACACGCACACGGTGCGATGAGGGCCGCTCTCGCCGTCGGTGTCAGAGGGCCAGGTGCAGTCGCAAGGCGTCGTCGAGAGCGCCCAACGCCTTCGACGGCAACCGCCGCAGCGCCGGTCCCAGGCGATCCACCGAGACGGCGCGCACCTGATCGGCCTGGGCCTTGGAGTCGACGTGCAACCCGGTGTCCCGGGCATCGAGCAGCACCTGGAAGGGAAACACCCTGGCCGTGTTGCTGGTCACCGGGACCACGGTGACCACGCCCCGCCGAGGCGTTCAGCGACCGCGTTGGCCTGGTCGTTGCTGACCACGACCGCCGGCCGGCGCTTGTTCGCCTCGCTGCCGCGACCCGGGTCGAACTCCACGAGGCGGACCTCTCCGCGGCGCATCAGCGCAGTCCGTCGGCTGCGGCGCCTTCCCACAGCTCACGGTCTGCGGAGTCGTCCCAGTCCTTCCACGCCGCGACGTGGTCCTGCTCCAGCTGCTGCTGGGTCAGGGCCCGGATGGCCCGCTGCACCGCCGCCGAGCGGGAGGGCAGGCCCGCCTCGCGCACGTGCTCGTCGAGGGCGGCGACGTCGGCCTCGGAGAGGCTGATGCTGAGCTTCACGCGGCAATGCCACTCCGGTAGCAATCCACGTGCCACCGCCCGCTCGCGGCGTGTCGGGTGCGCGGTCACGCTCGCCGCCGACGGGCGAGGTCGGGGTCGTCTGCTTGGCTTCACCGGTGCACACCGTGGTCGCCGGAATCCTCATCGCGGAAGGTCGGGCGCTCCTCACCCTGCGCAGCGCGAAGCGTCGCGCCCACCCCGGCACGTGGGCTCTGCCCGGCGGCCACGTCGAGCCGGGCGAGCCGGAGGTCGAAGCCCTTCACCGAGAGCTGCGCGAGGAGCTCGCCATCGACGCCCTCGACTGCGGTGACGAGCCCGCCTCCCGCCTGCACCTCACCGACGGCCCGCCCAGCACGCAGTCGCACCTGAGCGCTTGGCGGGTCAGGACGTGGAAGGGCCAGCCCAGCAACCGGCTCGCCGGTGAGCACGAGCGCATCACGTGGTTCGGCGCCGGCGGACTGGACGGGCCGGCCTGGGCGCACCCCGAGCATCGGCAGGTGCTGCAGGACATGCTCAGCCGCCCGGGCCACTGACCCACCCCGAGGAGGGGTGACGGGCACGTCCGCACACGGCGCCCTGCGGGATCGAACGCACGGTCATTCCGCGCCCCGGGCGCGATCATGGTTGACGACTTCACACCTGTGTCGATGAGTGCGACATCACGAACACCGCCTCGACGCTCCACGTGTGGTGCGACGCGGTCTCCTGCGGCGGTCAGGACGGCATGACCTCCGGGGCGATCTCGTCCAGGCGGGCGGCCACCGCCGCCTCCAGCCGGTCGAGGGTGGCGACCTCGAAGAACGCCGAGTCGAGCTGGTCCCACAACACGGCGTCCTCGTCGGAGAGCTCCTCCCGGCCGGTGGGCCGGAACCGCAGGTGCTCGTCACGGGCGCGGGCGACGAGCGCAGCGACGTCGGCCAGACCGAGCCAGCAGTACCCCGCGATGGCGTCATCGACCGACTGCATCCTCCCGCTGAAGAAGGTGTTCTCGATGCCTCCGCCGACCAGTCCGCCGTTCTCGGCGATGCCGTGCAGGGCCAGGACCGCTCCCAGGGAACGCAGCCCGGGGAGGACCGTGGTGTCCTCGCGCTCGTAGGCGTCGATGGCGCGGACGTTCAACGCCTCGATCAGCGGGGTCATCGTCTGCGGCCTCCGGTCGCGAGCAGGTCGGGTTCAAACGCTAGTGCTCACCTCGGACGCTCCGGTGGAGGAGGGCTGGGCGGGCGGCATCTGCGACCGAGTCGCGACCCTGGGCACCGTCGTGCGCAGAGATCGCCGAGACGCGGACCCTCGCTGCACCTCCACGGTCATCCCGCGGTCAGGACGTTCCGCCGAGTGCGCCGCAGCCGGTCCATCCACCCACGACCCCCGACCGCCACGAGGACCCGTGGGACGACTGCCGTGTCGCGGCCACCCTCGTGCACACCGGTCACCCTCGACGTGCACACGATCAGGAGGTCGCACGTGAGCAAGACCCACATCGACATCGACGACGACCTGCTCGCCCAGGTGGCCGCCCTCACCGGGACGACCACCAAGCGCGAGACCGTCGAAGCCGCCCTGCGCGCGACCCTGCACCAGGAACGCCGCCGCGCCGCCGCCGAACGCCTCATCACCCGAGCCGAGAGCGGGTACTTCGCCCCCCTGCTCCAGGAGCACCCCAAGTCCAGCGACGACGACGTCGAGGCGCCTGCTCCCGACGACCAGCGACAAGGCGCTGCGTGAGCTTCCTGCTCGACGAGTCCGCCCACGCCCGCTGGCACCAACCGGTCGTGGCCGCCCGGCTGCACGAGCTCCTGCGCGCGGACCTGCTCGCCATCGCCCGCCCGAGCGTGCTGGAGATCGGGTTCTCCGCCCGATCCCCGCAGGACCACCGCGACGTCATCGCCGACATCACCGAAGCGATGACCGTCATCGAGCTCAGCGGGGGATCAGCGCCCGCGCGCAGGACCTGCAGGAGCGCCTCACCCACCGAGGCTGGCACCGGGCCCCTGGACCGGTGGACCTCCTGCTGGCCGCCACGGCCATCGAGCACGAGCTGACGCTCCTGCACCTGGACGAGGACTTCGAGCTGATCGCTCGCGCCAGCTCGTTGCAGCAAGAGCGAGTGGTTCCCCGGGACGCGCCCGCTGCGTGACCCCGGCGAGGCGACGTCCGGTCGACCGGACCGACCTCGCGGTCGTGACGTGATCCGGGTGATGCGTCGACGACACCGTCCATGACGCAGACCCCCAGCTCACAGCCCTGCGGCGCTACTGAGCTCACGGGAACGGGCGTTCGAGCGGTGCGACCTCTCGTGTCGGAGCGTGCACTTAGCGTGCATAGCGCCGGTCACCGGACCGGCCGGGCCCGAGCGGCCCGCGAGCGGGTGGAGGTTCCGGTGCTCATCGACTGCGACAGCTGCACGGTCCGCCCGGCGGCGTGCCCCGAGTGCGTCGTCTCGGTGCTGCTGGGCGAGCCGGGCGTGCGCCGGCTGGACGCCGAGGAGCGCGACGCCGTGCAGGTCCTGGCCCGTTCGGGGCTCGTGCCGCCGCTGCGGCTGCAGCCCTCCACCGGGGAGCCGGGCGCCGCGGGACGCCGCGCCGGCTAGGGGGTCGGCGGGCGGGTGCGACGATGCGCCGGTGACCGGTCGGTGGGACGCGCCGCGGGACGTGCGCCGGCGCGCGGTCCTGGCCGTCACCGGCGGTGCCCTGCTGGGCGGCTGCGGCCGGAGCTCCCCGCCGCCGTCCCCACCGGCCCCCGTCGCCCCGAGCCGCGGGGCCGCCGGGCCCGGCACCGCCGACGTCTCCCGTCTGCTCGCCGAGCGCGGGCGCGCCCTGGCCGTCGGGGACGTCTCGGCGGCCGGTGCCGTGTGCGCCCCCGGTTCCCCTTCGGGAGCCGGTGAGCTGCGCCGCGCGGACACCGCCGCGGTCCGCGCCGGCCTCGTCTCCTGGGCCGTGGACCTGCAGGAGGTGGCGGGTGGCCGGGCGCGCGGCCGGCTGCGCGTGCGGGTGGCCGGGGAGGGCCGGGAGGTCGCCGGGCGGTTCGGCGCCGCGCTGGTGCCCCGCGACGGCGGCTGGGCGCTGGCCCTGCCGGACCCGGCCTGCACCCCGCAGCCCTGGGACCTGGGCGAGGTGCGGGCCCACCGGGTCGCCGGCGGGACCGTGCTCCTCGTGCGCCCGGCGGGGTTCGCCGGTGCCACCGGCACCGGGGAGGCCGGCGGGGTGGGCGAGGCCGAGCAGGCCGAGGAGGTTGCCCGCCGGGTCGCCGCGGACCTGCCGGGGGCGGCGGCGCGCGTGGACGCGGCCTGGGGTGCCGGCCGGCCCGGCGGCACCGCCGTCGTCGTCGTGCCCACGACGTCCGAGCTGGCCCGCCTGGCCGGGCTGGGGCCCGGCCGCGCCGCCGCGCTGGACGCCGTCGCGGTGGGGGAGGACTCCGCCCTGGCCGACGGGGCACCCGCCGGCGTGCGCGTGGTGCTGGCCGCCGACCGCTGCGCCCGCCTCACCCCCGCCGGGCGCACCGCCACCCTCACGCACGAGCTGGTGCACGCAGCCACCCGCGCCACCGCCACCGCCCGGCCCGGCCCGGACGGCACCCGGCCCGTGCCGCGCTGGCTGACCGAGGGCTACGCCGACCACGTGGCGCGCCGGGACCTCGACGTGCCCGCCGCGCTGCTCGCCGCGCCGCTGCTGGAGGCCGTCGCCGGGGGCGCGAGCCCCGCCCCGCCCGAGGACGCCGACTTCGACGGCACCGGCCGGCAGCTGCAGGTCGCCTACGCGGCGGCCTGGACGCTCGTCACCTCGGCCGCCCGCGTCGCCGGCACGCCCGCCGTCACCGTGCTGCTGCGCAGCCTGAGCACCGCCCCCGAGCTCGGCGGCGCCCCCGCCGCTCCGCGCGGACAGCGCCTCGACGCCGCCTGCCGGGCCGTGCTCGGCGCCGGCTGGGCCGACGTGCAGCGGACCTGGCGCGCGGACGTCGCCGCCGGCCTGGTGGGGTGGGGCTCGTGAGCACCCTGGTCGTGACCAACGACTTCCCCCCGCGCACCGGCGGCATCGAGTCGTTCGTCCACGCCGTGGTGCGGCTGCTGCCCGCGGCCACCACCCGCCGCGGCGGGCCCGGTGCCGCCGAGGCGTCCCGGGTCGTCGTGCACACCGCCCGCCAGCGCGGCGACGCCGCCGTCGACGCCGAGCTGGCCGCCGCCGGGGTCACCGTCGTGCGCGACCCCTCGCCGTTGATGGTCCCCACCCCCGCCGTGACGCGCCGCGTGGTGCGCACCGCCCGGGAGCACGGCGCCGACCGGGTCTGGTTCGGGGCGGCCGCCCCGCTGGGCCTCGCGGCGGCGCAGCTGCGCGGCGCGGGTGCCCGGCGCAGCGTCGCCACCACCCACGGCCACGAGGTGTGGTGGTCCACCCTGCCCGGCTCGCGCGCCGCCCTGCACCGCATCGGCGAGGTCACGGACACCCTCACCTACCTGGGGCCCTGGTGCCGCTCGCGCATCGAGCGCCCGCTGAGCCCCGCCGCCCGGGGGCGGATGCGGCAGCTCACCCCCGGCGTGGACGCGGACGTCTTCCGGCCCGGCTGCGGCGGCGAGGAGGTGCGCGCCCGGCACGGCCTGGGCGACCGGCCGGTCGTGGTGTGCGTGTCGCGGCTGGTGGCCCGCAAGGGCCAGGACGTGCTCGTGCGGGCGATGCCCGAGGTGCGTCGCCGCGTGCCCGGCGCCGCGCTGCTCATCGTCGGCGACGGCCCGCACCGCCGGGCCGTGGAGCGCCTCGTGGACCGCCTGGGACTGCGCGAGCACGTCGTGCTCACCGGGGCCGTGCCGTGGACCGAGACGCCCGCGCACTACGACGCAGGGGACGTGTTCTGCATGCCCACGCGCACCCGGCTGGGCGGGCTGGAACCGGAGGCGCTGGGCATCTGCTACCTCGAGGCCGCCGCCTGCGGCCTGCCGGTGGTGGCCGGCGACTCCGGCGGCGCACCCGACGCCGTCCTGGACGGCGTCAACGGCCACGTCGTCGACGGGCGCGACGTGGCGGCCGTCGCCGACCGCGTGGCCGGGCTGCTCGTCGACGGCGCGCGGGCGGCGGCGTTCGGCCGCGCCGGGCGCGAGTGGGTCAGCCGGCGCTGGGGCTGGACGGCGCAGGCGGACCGGCTGGCCGCCCTGCTGGCCGGTGACGACGTGCCGGAGACGCCATCGGGGGCGCGCTGACGTCCGGCCGCACCCCGGTGGCCGCCGCCACCGACAGCAGCAGCAGCGCGCCGACCAGCCAGAACTGGTTGTAGAACGCCTGCTTGTTGACGAGGTTGACGACCATCAGCACCGTCGCGCACCAGGTCAGCAGCCCCGCCAGCCCCACCGGGCGGCGGTGCAGGGCCACCACGGCCGCGGCGAGGACGGCCACCACGAGCACGCCGACGACCGGCAGGGGCAGGCGCACACCCGTCTCGTTCAGCACCGCCGTGTAGAGGGTGTCGGCGAAGCGCAGCGGCGGCAGTTCCAGCATCGTGCGCACCGTGTCGTGCAGGAAGTCGCGCGGGGCGCCCAGCAACCACGGCGCCACCAGCAGCGCGGCGCCGCCCACCGCACCGGCGGTGCGGCGCACCCCGAAGCGCGGCCAGGTCGCCAGCAGCGGCAGCAGCACCACCACGTGCTGCTTGGCGGCCAGCGCCACCGCCAGGGGCACCACCGCCCACCACGCACCCGTTCCCCCGCGCGCCACGAGCAGCGCCCACGCGGCCAGCCCCACCAGGACGGTGGGCTCGGTCCAGGCCTGCTCCACCAGCGTGCTGCCGCCCGGCGCCAGCACCAGCAGCGCAGCGGCGGCCACGGCCGGCGCCCGCCAGCGCCCCAGCGCGGCCGTGCACAGGGCCGCGAACGCCACGAGCACCGCGAGCGCCCAGCGCACGTCCCCGGCCAGCCAGCGGCCCGGCGCGGTCAGCACGGCCGTCCACGGCAGGTAGGCGAAGGCGTCGGTGATGCCGGGGGAGCCGACCCACTCCGCGGTGTACATCGACTCCCCGCGCAGCAGGCCGTCGGCCGCCTGCTGCAGGATCACCCACACGTCGATGCGCGGGGCCGGGTCACCGGTCACCACCAGCGCCCAGGCGCCGGCCGCGCCGGCCAGCGCCACCGGCAGGGCCGCCGCGCGGGTGCGCGCGCCCAGCAGCAGCGCCCCCGTCAGCAGTGCCGAACCGGCCAGCACGGCCCGCACCGTCCACAGCCCGCCGGGGGGCAGGTAGCTGAAGGGCGCCAGCAGCAGGTGCGTCAGGGCCACCAGCCCCAGCACCCCGGTCACCGCGCGGCGCCCCGTGGAGGCGGCCGGTGCCGCCCCGCGGTCGTCGCGGGCCGTGACGGCCAGCGCGACCAGGGCCGCGGTCACCAGCAGGTAGCCGGCCACGATCCACCAGCGGTAGCGGACCACGCTGTGGGTGGCCAGGGCCGTCAGCGCCCACCACACCAGCAGCGTCACCAGCTCACGGCGCGTCACGCCGTCACCCCCAGCGGCCTCACGCGCCGTACAGGGCGTCGACCTCGCCGGCGAAGTCGCGCAGCACCTCGGAGCGCTTCACCTTCTGCGAGGGCGTCAGGTAGCCGTTCTCGATCGTGAAGTCGCCGGCCAGCACCCGGAAGCGGCGGATCGACTCGGCGCGGCTGACCGCCTCGTTGGCGCGGTCCACGGCCTGCTGCAGGGCCGCCAGGACCACCTCGTCGGTGCGTGCGCGCGTCGCGTCCAGCCCGGGGCGGCCGTGGTTGGCCCCCCAGGACGGCAGCGCCTCCTCGTCCAGGGTCACCAGGCAGCCCACGTAGTGCCGCCCGTCGCCGACGACGACCGCCTGGGAGACCAGGGGGTGCGCCCGCAGCCGGTCCTCCAGGGTGGCCGGCACGACGTTCTTGCCGTTGGCCGTGACGATGATCTCCTTCTTGCGGCCGGTGATGCGCACGTGGCCGGACTCGAGGACCTCACCCAGGTCGCCGGTGCGGAACCAGCCGTCCTCGAAGGCCCCGTCGGTCTCCTCCTCGCGCCCGCGGTACTCGCGGAAGACGCCCACGCCGCGGCACAGGACCTCGCCGTCCTCGGCGACGGCGACGTCGGTGCCAGGCAACGGCAGGCCCACCGTGCCCACGCGGATGCTGGAGGGCCGGTTCACGCACAGCGGCGCGGTGGTCTCGGTCAGGCCGTAGCCCTCCAGCACGACCAGCCCGGCCCCGCGGAAGAAGTGCGCCAGGTGCTCGCCCATCGGCGCGCCGCCGGAGACGGCGTGCTCGACCCGTCCGCCCAGCAGGCCGCGCAGCTTGGCGTAGACCAGCCGGTCGAACAGGGCGTGCCGCGCCCGCAGGGGCAGGGACGGCCCGCCGCCCTCCAGCGCGCGCGAGTGGGCGACGGCGGTGCGCACGGCCTGCTCGAAGACCGCCGCGCGCAGCTTCCCGCCGGCCGCGGCGCGCTGCTCGGCCCCGTTGTAGACCTTCTGGAACACCCGGGGCACGGCCAGGATGAACGTCGGCCGGAAGCCGGCGAGGTCCGGCAGCAGGTCCTTGGCGTCGGGCGTGTGACCGACCCTGATCCGGCACACCAGGCACAGGACCTCGATGAACCGGGCGAAGACGTGCGCCAGCGGGAGGAACAGCAGCGTGGCGGCGTCCGGCCGCTGCAGCACCTCCGGGATGGCCGCGCGGGCGTTGCGCGCCAGGTCCAGGAAGTTGCCGTGCGTCAGCACGCAGCCCTTGGGGCGCCCCGTCGTGCCGGAGGTGTAGATGATCGTGGCGGGGTCGCCGGGCCCAGTGCCGGTGCGCCGCTGCTCCAGTTCGTCGTCGCCGGTGTCCCGGCCCGCGGTGCGCAGCTCCTCGAGGGCGCCGGAGGCCAGCGTCCACACGTCGCGCAGCTGCGGCAGGCCCTCGCGCACCGCCGCCACCCGCGCGGCGTTGTCGGCGGTCTCCGCGAAGCACGCCACCGCCCCGGAGTCGGCGAGGATCCAGCGCACCTGCTCGGCCGACGACGTCTCGTAGACGGGCACCGTCACCGCCCCGGCGAACCAGGTCGCCACGTCGACGAGCGTCCACTCGTAGCTGGTGCGCGCCATGAGCCCGACGCGGTCGCCCGGCTGCACGCCCGCGGCCAGCAGCCCCTTGGCCACGGCGGTCACGTCCGCCAGGAACTCAGCGGCCGTGACGTCCCGCCAGGTGCCGTCGGCCTGCTTGCGGCTGGCGCTGACGCGACCGGGCACCTCGCGGGCCGCGTCCACGACGCAGTCGGTGAGGTTGCCGCTCGTCGCGGGCGGGACGAGCGGGGGCTCGCAGCGGCTCCGCACGGGGTGTCCTCCTCGATGTGCTCCGGCCGCCACGCCGTCGTCGGCCGCGCCCGGGCCGCCTGCCGGGTGCGGCGGTGCCCAGACCCTACCCGCGGGCCTTCAGGTGGCGTCCGCGACGGCCGATGGGACGGGGCGGACGGGGGCCCGGCGGCGGGCCCGGACGAGGGGGAGCGGTGGACGAGGTCCTGGACGGGGCGCCTGGCCGGGCGCGCGGTGCCGCTCGCGCCGGCACGCGCACGAGCGCTGCCTTCGGCGCGGTCGAGGTGGGCCCACCGGTGAGCCGCCTGCGGCCCGCCCCCGCCGCCCCGGCGGCCGCCGCGGTGCCGGAGCGGTGCCCGTCCTGCGCCGCGCGCGTGCGGGCGGGGCAGCAGTGGTGCTCGCTGTGCCACGCCTCGCTCGTCCCCGCGCCCGTCCCCGCGCCCGTCCCCGCGCCCGACCCCGCGCCCGACCCCGCGCCCGACCCCGCGCCCGACCCCCGGCCCGCCGCCCTCGACGAGCACGGGGTCGAGCGGATGCTGCGGGAGCTGGCGGGCTCGGGGACCGCGCCGGTGCGCGGGCTGTCCACCCCGCGCGCCAAGGTCGCCGTCGCGGCCGGCGGGGGCCTGGCGCTGACCCTCCTGCTGCTGCTCGCGATGACCGTCCTGGGGGCCCTCGCCGGCTGAGGCGGTGCACCCGCCGCCCCCTGCGGTCGGGGCTGCGCGGCGGCGATGCTCTAACCTCCTGGCGGTCGCCGATCGCGCGACCGCCCCGGCCGGGGCACGCGTCGCAGGGGGTTCCGGAACGGGCATGGCGGATCAGCGCACGACCTCGGGCAGCGTCGCCGCGACACCCTCGGGGGTCCCGGCCAACGCCATCGGCGTGGACATCGGCGGCACGAAGATCGCGGCGGGCGTGGTCGACCACCGCGGGGAGATCGTCGCCAAGACGCGCCGCGAGACCCCCGCCCTCCACCCCGGCGCCATCGCCGAGGCGGTCGCCGACGCGATCGCCGAGCTGGCCACCACGCACGAGTTCGGGCCCGTGGGCGTCGCCGCCGCCGGTTTCGTCGACGCCTCGCGCTCCTCGGTGGTCTTCGCCCCCAACCTGGCCTGGCGCGACGAGCCGCTGCGCGAGCGGCTGGAGCCGCAGCTGGGCCGGCGGGTCGTGGTGGAGAACGACGCCAACGCCGCGGCGTGGGCGGAGTACCGCTTCGGCGGCGGCCTGGACGAGCACGGCCGGCCGGTGGACGACCTGCTGATGCTCACGGTCGGCACCGGCCTGGGCGGCGGCATCGTCTCCGGCGGCGTCCTGCAGCGCGGCGCCAACGGCGCCGCGGCCGAGCTCGGGCACGTGCGGGCGGTGCCCGGCGGCCGGGCCTGCGGCTGCGGCAGCAACGGGTGCTGGGAGCAGTACGTCTCCGGCAACGCCCTGGTGCGCGAGGCCCGCGACCTGCTGCGCTCGGGCGACCCCGCCGCCGAGCACCTGCTGCGGGCCGTCGGCGGCGACCCCGAGGCAGTGGACGGGCCCACCGTGACGCGGCTGGCCCGGGAGGGCGACGTCGCCTCCGCACGGCTGCTGGCGGAGGTCGGCCGGTGGCTGGGCGAGGCCGTCGCGAGCTTCGTGGCGGTCCTGGACCCCGAGGTCGTCGTCGTCGGCGGCGGCGTCTCCAGCGCGGGGGAGCTGCTGCTGTCCCCGGCGCGCGCCAGCCTCGCCGCGAACCTCTCCGGCCGCACCCACCGCCGCCCCCCGCCGCTGCGCACCGCGCGGCGCGGCAACGACGCCGGGATCATCGGTGCCGCGGACCTCGCTCGGATCGACTGACCACCCACCCGGCCGGCCGGGCACCGACCGGGCACCGGCCGCGCAGCCCGATCACCGTCAGGACGCGACGACAGGACGCGAGATGGCCGCACCCCGCACGAGCCAGCCCCGGCGCCGCCGCCCGCCGGACCCCCGCCGGGCGGCGCTGCAGCAGCGCCTGCGGCAGCAGACGCGCCGAGCCCTCATCGGCGACGGCCCCGCGGTCGGCGTCGACATCGGCGGCACCAAGGTCCTGGCCGGCGTCGTCGACGGCGAGGGGCGCGTCGTGGCCCAGGTGCGCCGCGAGACGCCCACGCGCAGCCCCCGGGCGGTGGAGGACACCATCGCCGAGGTCGTGGAGGAGCTCGCCGGTGCGCACGACATCGTCTCCGTCGGCATCGGCGCAGCCGGTTTCGTCGACGCCGAGCGCGCCAACGTCCTGTTCGCCCCGCACCTGGCGTGGCGCAACGAGCCGCTGCGCGAGGCCGTGGAGCGCCGGGTGCGCGCCCGACTGGGCCGGCGCGTGGGCCGGCGCACCGTGGTGGAGAACGACGCCAACGCCGCCGCCTGGGCGGAGTACCGCTTCGGCGCCGGGCGCGGGGAGAGCCGTCTGCTGTGCGTGACGATGGGCACGGGCATCGGCGGCGGGATCGTCACGCAGGGCCGCGTGGTGCGCGGGCGCTACGGCCTGGCCGGCGAGTTCGGGCACATGGTGGTCGTCCCCGGCGGGCACCGCTGCGAGTGCGGCAACCGCGGCTGCTGGGAGCAGTACGCCTCCGGCAACGCGCTGGTGCGCGAGGCCCGCGAGCTGGCCCGCTCCGCCTCCCCGGTCGCGCACGTCCTGCTGGAGCTGGCCGGCGGCGACCCCGAGGCGATCACCGGCCCGCTGGTGACGCAGGCGGCGCGCGCGGGCGACCCGGCGGCGGTGGAGCTGTTCGAGGACGTCGGCCGCTGGCTCGGCGTCGGCGTCGCGAACCTCGCCGCGGCCCTGGACCCGGGCACGGTCGTCATCGGCGGGGGCGTCTCCGACGCCGACGAGCTGCTGCTGGGCCCGTGCCGGGAGGCGTACCGGCGCACCTTGACCGGCCGCGGGTTCCGGCCGGAGCTGCGCGTGGTGCGCGCCCGGCTCGGCCCGGCGGCCGGCCTGGTCGGCGCCGCGGACCTCTCGCGCGGCTGGGGCTGACGTGAGCGCCCCGGCCGGGGGTGCGGGGGCCCGGCTGCGGGTCGTCACCTGCAACGTGCGCGAGCTGCTGGACGACGGCCGCGCGCTGCGGGAGGTGCTGCGCGCGGCCGACGCGGACGTCGCGTGCCTGCAGGAGGTCCCCACGCACCCGCTGGCCGCGCACCGGCTGGGCGACCTGGCCGCCGACACGGGCCTGTGGGTGGTGGCGGCCGGGCGCGCCGGCGCCGGCACCGCCGTGCTCGCGGCCGGTCGGGTGGACGTGCGGGCCGCGGGGGTGCGGGCGCTGCCCACCCCCCGCCTGCGCGGGCGGCGCCCGGTGCGCCGGCGCGGCACGGCCGAGGCGGTCGTGCGAGTGCTCGCCGGGGCGGCCGTGCCCGGTGCGCCGGTCTGGTCGGTGCCGGTGCTGGTGCGCAGCGTGCACCTGGGCCTGGACCCCGGTGAGCGGGTGGAGCACGCGCTGCGGCTGGTGCCGCCGGCCCTGCCCGGCGCGGCTTGCGCGCCGTGGGCCGGCGCGCCCCTGGTCGTGGCCGGTGACCTCAACGAGGGGCCGCGGGGGCGGGCCGGGGCGGTGCTGCGCGCCCGGCTCCCGGACGTGGCCGAGGCGGCGGGAGCGGGTGGGGACTTCGCGACGTTCCCGGCGCGCGCGCCGCGCCGGCGCATCGACGTGGTGCTGGCCGACGCCCGCTTGGGGGCCGGCGCGGTGCGCACCCCCGCGGTGGAGCGGGCCGCGGCCGCCACCGACCACCTCGCGGTGGTGGCGGACCTCCTGGTGCCGCTGGGCTGAGGCGGGGCGGGGCCCCGACGGGGGGCGGGGTGGGCTCAGACGACCGCGCCGTCGTCGTCGTCCTCGTCGCGCGAGCGGGGCAGCCGCACGACCAGCGTGGCGAACCCCGCGACGAACACGGCGGCGATCACGACGCTGACGAGGGCGGGCACGTCCCGCCAGGCCAGGGCCACGACCAGGAGGGACAGGGGCGCGCCGACCACGGCCGCCCACGCGGTCCAGGCGAGCAGGTCGCGCGGCAGCGGTGCGGGCTCGGCGGGCACGAAGCGCTCCCCGGCGTCCAGGTCCTGCAGCTCCGCCGGCTCGGCGCCGCGGCGGGGTGCGGCCGGCGGGTCCTCGCGCGGTGCGGGCGGCAACGAGCGCGCCGGGCGGACCGTGCGGCCCTCCGGACCCGGTGCGGCGGGCGGGGCGGCCCCGGGTGCCGCACCGGCCGGGCCGCCGGGCCGCTCGGCGCCCCCGTGCGGGGCGTCCTCCGCCGCGCCGTCCGGGACGGCGTCGCCCGTGGGGGCGGCGGGGGCGCTCCCCGTTGCGGGACCCTCGTCGTCCCAGCGCGCGACGATCTCGGCGAAGGCCGCGTCGACGTCGAGGCGGCCGGCTCCGTCGTCCGGGGTGGCAGGCACAGCTCATCGTGGCACGGCCACCGCGCCCGGTCGAGGCGTGCGGGGTGCCCGGTGGCCAGCACGGCGCTCCGCCGTGGCCGTCCGCCGTGGCCGTCCGCCGTGGCCGTCCGCCGTGGCCGTCCGCGCGGCCCCGGCGCCGCGGGTGCCCTAGGGTCGCGGCAGCGGCGGGTGCCGGCCGCCACCGACGGCGGGGAGGGGCCCGGTGCTCTACTGGCTGATCAAGCGGCTTCTGGCGGAGCCGGTGCTCACGCCGGTGCTGCGGCCGTGGGTGCGCGGGGCGGAGAACGTGCCCGCCTCCGGCCCGGCGATCCTGGCGAGCAACCACCTGTCGGTGGCCGACACCGTGCTGCTGCCCACCGTGCTGCGCCGGCGGGTGACGTTCATCGCCAAGGCGGAGATGTTCACCGGTGCCGGCGTGCGCGGCCGGCTGAGCGCGGGGCTGCTGCGCGGCGTCGGCCAGCTGCCGGTGGACCGCAGCGGGGGGCGGGCCTCGGCCGCGGCGATCGACGCGGCGGTGGAGGTCCTGGGCCGGGGCGAGGTGCTGGGCATCTACCCGGAGGGCACCCGGTCCCCGGACGGCCGGCTGTACCGGGGGCGCACGGGGGTGGCGCGCATCGCGCTGCGCTCGGGGGCGCCCGTGCTGCCGGTGGCCATGGTGGGCACCGGTGAGCTCATGCCGCGCGGGCGCCTGGTGCCGCGGGTGCGGCGGGTGGGCGTCGTGATCGGCGAGCCGCTGGACCTGTCGCGCTACGCGGGCCGCGCCGACGACCAGTTCGTGGTGCGCTCGGTGACCGACGAGATCATGGCCGCCGTCCAGCGCCTGTCGCGGCAGGAGTACGTCGACGAGTACGCCCCCCGCCACGCCGCCGACGCGCCGCCGCCGACGCCGGGTCGCGGCCCGGGCGGGCGCTCGGCACCCCGGCCCCCGCACCGCTGAGGGCGAGGGGTCCCGCGCACCGCGGCGGGAGTGGGAGACTGGCCCGCGTGAGCACCGGAACGAGCACCGCGTCCGCGGCCGCCGCCTCGAGCCCCTCCTCGACCGCGTGGCCCGACCTGCCCGCCGCCCAGCAGCCGCAGTGGCCCGACGCCGCCGCGCTGGCCGAGGTCCAGGCGGAGCTCGCGTCGTATCCTCCGCTCGTGTTCGCCGGGGAGGCGGACCAGCTGCGCGCGCAACTGGCGGCCGCCGCCCGCGGCGAGGCGTTCCTGCTGCAGGGCGGCGACTGCGCCGAGACGTTCGCCGGCGCGACGGCGGCGGGCATCCGCCGCCGGCTGAAGACCATGCTCCAGATGTCCGCGGTCCTCACCTACGGCGCGAGCCTGCCGGTGGTCAAGGTCGGCCGGATGGCGGGGCAGTTCTCCAAGCCGCGCTCCAGCAACGACGAGACCCGCGACGGCGTGACGCTGCCCGCCTACCGCGGCGACGCCGTCAACGACTACGCGTTCACGCCCGCGTCCCGCACCCCGGACCCGCAGCGGCTGCTGCGGGCTTACCACACGTCCTCGGCGACGCTGAACCTCATCCGCGCCTTCACCACCGGCGGCTACGCCGACCTGCGCAAGGTCCACGAGTGGAACCGCGGGTTCGCCGCGACCGCCGCGAACGCCCGCTACGAGGCGCTGGCGCGAGACATCGACAAGGCGATGAAGTTCATGATCGCCTGCGGTGCGGACTTCGACGCGTTGAAGACGGTGCAGTTCTTCTCCAGCCACGAGGCGCTGCTGCTGGACTACGAGCGCCCGCTGACCCGCACCCTGGACGAGGAGCCCCCGCTGGCCGGGGAGTCCGCGGCGGACGACGTGCGCCGCGGCGGCCCCTACGACGTGTCCGCGCACATGGTGTGGATCGGGGAACGCACCCGCCAGCTCGACGGCGCGCACGTCGACTTCGCGTCCCGGATCCGCAACCCGATCGGCATCAAGCTGGGGCCGAAGACGTCCGTGGACGACGCGCTCGCCCTCGTCGACAAGGTCGACCCCTACCGCGAGCCGGGCCGGCTGACGTTCATCACCCGCATGGGCGCCGGCACGATCCGCGAGGCGCTGCCCGCGCTGGTGGAGGGCGTCACGAAGGCCGGTGCCCAGGTGACGTGGGTGTGCGACCCCATGCACGGCAACACGATCACCTCCGCCAGCGGTTACAAGACCCGCCGTTTCGACGACGTCGTGGACGAGGTCCGCGGCTTCTTCGAGGTGCACCGCGCGCTGGGCACCGTGCCCGGCGGGCTGCACGTCGAGCTCACCGGTGACGACGTCACCGAGTGCCTCGGCGGGGCGATGGACATCGACGACGCGGCCCTGGCCACCCGCTACGAGTCGCTGTGCGACCCGCGGCTGAACCACCAGCAGTCGCTGGAGCTGGCCTTCCTCGCCGCGGAGATGCTCGCGCAGCGCTGAGGCCGCTGCCCCGCACGACGGCCCCGCGCACGACGGCCCCGCCGCGGTTCCCCGCGGCGGGGCCGTCGTGCGGGTCCCTCAGACCACCGTCACCGTGATCGTGGAGCCCTTGGGGACCGACTGGCCCGAACCGGGCTCGACCGAGCGCACCGTTCCGAAGATGCCGCCGAGGACCTCCTCCACGCGCACCACGAACCCCAGCTCCTCCAGGGTCGCGCGGACCTCGCCGAGCTGCTTGCCCTGCAGGCCGCCGGGGACCTCCACCAGCGGCGGGCCGGTGGACACGACGAGCTCGACGGTGTCGCCGCGGAAGAGGGTGCCGTCGGCGGGGTCCTGGGAGATCACCCGCCCCGCGGGCACGGTCTCGCTGGTGCGCCGCGTCGCTTCGCCAGCCACCAGGCCCGCCCCGGCGATCCGCTCCTGCGCGTCCTCCAGCGACAGGCCCACCACGTCGGGCACGGCCAGGGGCTGGCGGCCCCGGGAGACCACGAGGGCGACGGGGGAGTCGTGCGGCACGGAGGTGCCCGCAGCGGGGTCGGTGCGGACCACCTGCCCCTGCGCGACGTCCTCGCTGAACTCCTCGGTCACCTCGCCCACGGCGAGGCCGGCCTCCCGCAGCGCCTCCTGCGCGGCGGCGGACTCCTGCCCGGCGACCTCCGGCACGTCGAAGTGCTGCACGCCGCGGCTGACCACCAGGGTGACGGTGCCGTCCTCGTGCACCCGTTCGCCGGCCGCCGGATCGGTGCCGATCACCGTCCCGGCGGGCACGGTGTCGCTGAACTCCTGGCGCCGCTCCACCTGGAAGCCGGCGGTGCGCAGCTGCTGAGCGGCCGCCTCGGGCGCGCGGCCGGCGACGTCGGGAGTGGTCGTGAAGGCGCCGGGTCCGGCCATGAACCACCAGGACACCCCCGCGGCGACGGCCAGCACCACCAGGGTGAGGACCATCGCCAGCACCCCGCGCCTGCCGCGCCGCCGTCCGGCGCGCGCGGGCCGGACGGCGGCGGCCGCCACCTCCCCGGCGCTCGCGTCGCCGGCCCGCCGGTCCTCGTCACCGGGCGCCTCGCCCGCCGCCTCCCCGGCGCTCGCGCCGGCCAGGGGCGCGCCGGCGACCGGGGCCAGGTCCAGGCGCACGGTGGGGCTGCCGGAACCGGGGGACGCTGCGCGCGGGCCGCGCACGGCCAGTTCCTGCGGCGTCAGTCCGGCGCGCACCTCGCGCACCCGCACGAGCATCTCGCCGGCGTTGTGCGGGCGCTCGTCGGGGTCCTTGGCCAGCGCCTCCAGCGCGAGCCGGTCCACGGCGGCGGGCAGGCCGGGCACCGCCGAGGACGGGGCCGGCGGGTCGTCGTAGACGTGCTGGTAGGCGACCCGGATCGGCGTGTCACCGGTGAACGGCGGGGCGCCGGTGAGCACCTCGAACAGCAGCACGCCCACGCCGTAGACGTCGCTGCGGGCGTCGGCGATGCCGCGCGAGACCTGCTCGGGAGCCAGGTACTCCGCGGTGCCCAGCAGGTCCGCACCGGTGGCTGCGGTGCTGGCGTGGGTGGGGCCGGCAGAGCGGGCCAGGCCGAAGTCGCTCACCTTCACGCGGCCGTCGTCGCCGACGAGCACGTTGGCGGTCTTGACGTCGCGGTGCAGCAGCCCCTTGCGGTGCGCCTCCGCCAGCGCGTCGAGCACCGAGGCGGTCACGTCGAGCGCTTCGCCGACCGTCAGCGACCCCTCCTCGTGCACGACGTCGCGCAGGGTGCGGCCGTTGACCAGCTCCATGACCAGGTACGCGGTCTCCTGGCCGTCGCCGCGCTCGGCGCCGTCGTCCACGCCCTGGTCCAGGACGGAGACGACGCCGGGGTGGGCCAGGCGGGCGGCCGACTTGGCCTCGCGCACGAAGCGCTGGCGCGCCACCGGGTCGTGCGCGAGGTCGGCGCGCAGGACCTTCAGCGCCACCTCGCGGTCCAGGCGGAGGTCCTCGGCGCGGTAGACGACGCCCATGCCGCCGCGGCCGATGCGGCCGAGCACCCGGTACCGCCCGTCCAGCACGCGCCCGACGAGCGGGTCGGAGAGGGTGGCGTCCACGGTCGTCGAGTCTAGGCAGACGCGGTGGCGGGCCCGGGGACCGCCGCGCGCGTTCCCCTGACCGCCGCGCCGGGGCGCGGCGGTCAGGGGTCAGCGGAAGCGGGCCTGCAGGGTCTGCACGTTGGCCACGTAGCGGCGGGTGTCGTCGTACATGCCGCGCGAGCGCACCGACGCCTGCCCCTGGTAGTAGGACGCGATGGCGATGTCCGGCGGGTTGCTCGCCACGAGCGTGCGCAGGATCACCACCCCGGCCTTGGCGTTGTCGCGCGGGTCGAACAGGTCGATCTCCTCGCCCAGCAGGTCCGAGGCCCACTCGCCGGAGGAGGGGATGACCTGCATGGCGCCGATGGCGTTGGCGTGCGAGACCACGCCCATGTTGAACCCGGACTCCTGGTAGCCGATGGCCAGGGCCAGCGAGGGGTCCACGCCCAGGCGCACGGCCGTGGAGCGGATCAGCTCGCGCATCTCGTCGCGGCCGGGCAGGTCGGCCTGCGCCAGGCGTGCGCGGTTGGCCTCCACGGCCTGGGCGAGGGAACCGGCCTGCTCCGAGGCCGGCGGCGCGGCGGGGGTGGCCCGCGGTGCCGCGGCCAGCCGCAGCTCCTGCCCCTCGACGATGAAGCCGGTGCGGTCCAGCCCGTTGAGCTCCACGAGGGTCGCCACCGTGGTGCCGGTGGTGGCGGCGATCCCCGACAGGGTGTCGCCGGCGCGCACCGTGTAGGTGCCGGACGCGGCCGCGTCGCCGGCGCCGCCCGCGGTCCCGCCCGTGCGCGCTCCCGCGGTGAGCTTGAGGACCTGCCCGGCGCGGATGAACCCGCGCGCGTCCAGGCCGTTGGCCTCGCGCAGGGCCGAGACGGTGGTGCCGTGGGCGGCGGCGATCGAGGTCAGGGTGTCCCCGCCCACCACGGTGTACTCCGCGGCCGGGGCGGGCGCGGCCGCGGGCCGCGCGGCGGGCACGCGCAGCCGCTGGCCCTCCACGATCCGCGCGGCGGGGCCCAGGTCGTTGGCCGCCACGATCGCGGCCGTGGTGCTGCCGGTGCGGGCGGCGATGCCGCTGACGGTGTCCCCGCGGCGCACGGTCACGACCTGCTCGCCGTCCCCGGCGGCCGCCGCGGCGGCGTGCGCGGCGGCCGGGACCTGCGCGCCCGTGGCCGCGGCCGCCGTGCCGGCGGGCACCACCGCGGTCGGGCCGGCGGCGCCCACGAGGGCCGCGGCGGCGAGCCAGCGGCTGCGGCGGCGGGGTTCCTCGGTGGTGCTCGTGTCGTCGCCGTGCTCGGCCATGCGGGGGTCCTCCCGAGGTCGTTGCGGTGCCGTGCTCCGGCGCAGCGCCGTGCGGCGGCCGGGCTCGCAACCTACCCGAGCACGGTGGGCGCACCCGTCACCACGGTGCACCACGGCGGGTCGCGGGCGCGTCAGGAGCGCGGGCGTGTCGCGGTGCGCCGTCCGGCGGTCCCCGCGAGCGGTGCGGGAGGAGCGCCGGGGGCGGAGGTGGCACGCTGGGGGGGTGGCTGCACCGTTGAGAGCTGAGATCGCCCGCGAACAGGGCGATGAACTGGACGCACTCGTTCCCGAGTGGCTGACCGTGCCCGACGCCGCGGAGGTCGCCGGCGTCGACCTGCGCACCGTGCGGCGCTGGCTGCAGGAGCGCGAGCTGATCGCCGTGCGGCGGGGGGAGCGCTCGATCGTCTCCATCCCGGCGGCCTTCGTCACCGCCGAGGGACCGCTGCACCACCTGCGCGGCACGCTGTCGGTGCTGATGGACTCCGGCTACACGGACGTGGAGACCGTCCGCTGGCTCTACACCCCCGACGAGACCCTGCCGGGCACGCCGATCGACGCGCTGAAGGCCAACCGCAAGACCGAGGTGCGCCGCCGGGCGCAGGCCCTGTCGTTCTGAGCCCCGGCCGCCCGGCCCGCTGAGCCCCGGCCCGCCGGTGGCGGGCC
>NZ_JBJLRI010000023.1:0-53524 GCF_050871405.1 Kineococcus esterisolvens | reverse complement strand
CCCTCGGGCGTGGCGGTCGAGCGGATCACCCCGTGCGGCACCGGCTGCACGTACTGCGCGTACAGCTCGCAGAACCCCGCCATCGCGTCGTCCACGAACGAGGACGGGTCCCCGAAGATCTTCGTCATTCGAACGGTCTCCTTCGATCGCTCAGAGGGTGCGGAACGGGGCCCAGGGCGTCTGCTTGGGCAGCACGCGCCGGATGTACTCGCGGTTGGTGGCGCCGACGCTGATGCTGTCGCCGCCGTAGTGCTCCACGCAGAACGCGCCCCGGAAGCCGGATTCGATCGCGATGGCGATGGCCTTGCGGTAGTTGATGGTGCCGAACTCCAGCGGCGCGGGGTGCGTGCGCACCGAGCCGGTGCCGGGCTCCTCGTCGCGGTAGTAGTTCTTCAGGTGCCAGTAGTTGGTGTGCGGCAGCATCTTCGCCGCGATCTCCTCCCACGGCTCCACGGGACGGTGCAGGCGCCAGATGTTGCCGAAGTCGGGGTTCAGGCCGACGTTGTCGTAGCCGACCTCGTGGATGAACTGCACGGCAGAGTCGGCCGTGCCGAGGTAGGTGTCCTCGTACATCTCCAGCGCGATCTGCACGCCCACCTCCTGGGCGTGCTTCGCGAGCTCCTGGATCTTCTTGACCGCGGTGCGGCGCGCCTCGTCGGAGAAGTCGTCCGAGTAGCCCGGCTCCAGCCAGAACCACAGCGCCTTCGCCTGCGCCGGCGTGAAGCCGCGCATGAAGCCGAAGTTGACCAGCGGGATGCCGATGGCGGCGCAGGCGTCGATCGCGCGGTGCGAGTAGGCGAGGTTCTCGTCGGCCTTCTCGTGGTCCATGACGCTGCGGCGGGAGGTGGAGAACGCCGGGATGCTCAGGCCCGCGGCGCGCACGGTGCGGGCGAACTCCTGCAGCCGCTCCGGGGAGAGGTCCGCGATGCGGATCCAGGTGTCGGTGGGGTCGATGCTCGTGTACCCGGCGTCGACCATGACCTCGAGCGTCGCGGCCCAGCCCTCGGCCGGCTGGTCCTGCACCGTCGTGCCGTCGGGCAGCACGCCGGGGTGCGGCATCATCGGCACCGTGATGGGCCAGTTCTCGCGCGTCAGCACCTCGGGGTAGCCGTCGAAAACGGTCGTGCGCTGGGTGGGCTGTGCGGCGTCGTCGCTCACGTCTCGCTCCATCGGGACCCGGGGTCCCAGATTCTATAGAAAATCAGGACGGGGATCAGACTGCCTCACGCCGTCCGAGCTGTCAACGGCCGGCGGCGCGCCCGGGTGCCCGCAGTCGTGGCCCCCCGCCGGGGGTCAGTCCGTGGTCGCCCTGGCCAGCACCCCCTCCAGGTGCACGCGCATCGCCGCGGCCGCCGCTGCCGGGTCGCGCACTTCGAAGGCGCGCACGATCGCCTCGTGCTCGGCGACGCTCTCCGCGGAGTCCGGCACGTGCTGCTCCACCTGGTGCAGACGCTGCACGAACCCGCGGAAGGAGTCCAGGGTGCGCACGATGAACGGGTTGCCGGTGCCCTCGGCGACGAGCTCGTGGAAGGCCCAGTCGGCGGCCAGGTAGTCCTTGAACCCGCTGTAGCCGGGGCCCGTGGGGGCGTGCCGCTGCTTCTCGACCGCAGCGTGCAGCCGGGCGACGAACGCGTCGTCGGCGCGGTCGCAGGCGCGCTCGGCGTTGCCCGGCTCCACCAGCAGGCGCACGTCGACGAGCTGGGCCAGCTCGTGCGCCGACAGCAGCGGCGCCGCCCGGTACCCGCGCCGGGCGCTGCGCACCACCAGACCCGTGCCCTCCAGCCGCGCCAGCGCCTCGCGCACCGGCGTGGCCGAGACCCCCAGGCGGTCGGCGAGGGTCTGCGTGCGCAGCGCCGCGCCGGGTTCGACCCCGCGGCTCATCAGCAGTTCCAGGAGCGCGTCGTGGACGGCGTCGGTCACCCCGCGGTGCTCCTCGCCCGTCCACTCGTGCGCGCCGGCCGGGCGCGCCGGCGCGGCCACGCCGGGTGGTGGGGTTCCCATGGCACGCGGACGTTACCGTCCGCGCCCGGCCCGCTCCGCGCGCTGGGCGGGCGGCGTCTAGCGTGGCGCGCGTGAGCGCACAGGGGAACGCGACGGACGACGGCCGGGCGAGCGGGGAGGTCGCGGGGTTGTCCGCGCGGGCCCGGCAGGTGGCCCAGGACGAGGTCGTCGACCTGGCCCGCGACCTGATCCGCATCGACACCTCCAACCCCGGCGACGGCTCCGGCCCGGGCGAGCGGGCCGCCGCCGAGCACGTGGCCACCCTGCTGCACGAGGTGGGGTTGCAGCCCGAGTACGTCGAGGGTTTCCCCGGGCGCGGCAACGTCGTGCTCCGCATCCCCGGCGACGAGCGCGGCACCGCCGAGCGCGGCGCCCTGCTGCTGCACGGGCACCTGGACGTCGTGCCGGCCCGGGCAGCGGACTGGAGCGTCGACCCGTTCGCCGGCGAGATCGCCGACGACTGCCTGTGGGGCCGCGGCGCCGTGGACATGAAGGACATGGACGCGATGCTGCTGGCCGTCGTGCGCGACCTGGCGCGCACCGGGCAGCGCCCCCCGCGCGACCTCGTCGTGGCGTTCCTCGCCGACGAGGAGGCCGCCGGGGTGCAGGGCGCGGAGTGGCTCGTGCACCACCGGCCCGACCTCTTCGAGGGGGTCACCGAGGCCGTCAGCGAGGTCGGCGGCTTCTCCGTCGACCTCGACGGCCGGCGCGCCTACCTGCTGCAGACCGCCGAGAAGGGTCTGGCCTGGTTGCGGCTCGTGGCGCACGGCCGCGCCGGGCACGGCTCGCAGGTCGGCACCGACAACGCGGTCACCCGGTTGTGCGCGGCCGTGGCGCGCATCGGCGCGCACGAGTGGCCGATCGAGTACACCGCCACCGTGCGGCAGTTCCTGCGGGGCGTCTCGGAGATCACCGGTGTGGCCTTCGACGAGGACGACCCCTCCGCGCTGCTGGCGACGCTGGGCACCACCGCCCGCTGGGTGGGGGCCACGCTGCAGAACACCGCCAACCCGACGCTGCTGGAGGCCGGGTACAAGCACAACGTCATCCCCGGCACCGCCACGGCGCTGGTGGACTGCCGGTTCCTGCCCGGGCGCCAGGAGGAACTGCTGGCCACGATCCGGGAGCTGGCCGGCGAGCGCGTCGACGTGGAGACGGTCAACGAGAGCGTGGCCCTGGAGACGGACTTCGCCGTGCCGCTGGTGGACCGGATGCGCTCGGCGCTGGAGGCCGAGGACCCCGGCGCTGCCGTGCTGCCGTACTGCCTGTCCGGCGGCACCGACAACAAGTCGTTCTCGCACCTGGGCATCCGCGGGTACGGGTTCGCGCCGCTGCGGCTGCCCGCCGGCATGGACTTCGCCGGGATGTTCCACGGTGTCGACGAGCGGGTGCCGCTGGACGCCCTGCGGTTCGGCGTGCGCGTGCTGCAGCGGTTCGTCGCCACCTGCTGAGACCCCGGGCGCATGCACGGCGCTGCAGGGGGCAGGGGAGCGGTGGAGGGACACCGCTCCCTCGCCGAGAACCCCGCAGCCCGAGACCCCGGAGGCCACCGTGAGCAGTCCCGACCCCACCCGCCCGTTCGCCGTCGTCACCGGTGCCTCCACGGGCATCGGCCTGGAGCTGGCCAAGCGGTTTGCCGCCGGTGGCTACGACGTGCTCGCGGCCGCCGAGGACGAGCGCATCACGGCGGTGCCGGCGCAGCTGGCCGAGGTGGCCGACGACGCCCGGGTGGAGGCCGTGCGGGTCGACCTGTCCACCGCCGCCGGCGTCGAGCAGCTGTGGGCGGTCGCCACCGCCGGTGGGCGGTCGGTGGACGCGGTGGCGATCCACGCCGGGGTCGGGGTGGGCGGCGAGTTCGTCGAGACCGACCTCGAGGCCGAGCTGCACCTGATCGACCTCAACGTGGTCTCGTTCGTCCACCTGGCCAAGCTGGCCTCTCGGGCGATGGTGCAGCGGGGCGAGGGCCGGATCCTCTTCACCTCCTCGCTGGCCGCCCGCGTGCCCGCGCCCTACCAGGCCGTCTACGGCGCCTCGAAGGCCTTCGTGCAGTCCCTGGCGCAGTCGCTGCGCCAGGAGCTGGAGCGGAAGGGGGTCGTCGTGACCGCGTTCCTGCCCGGTCCCACCGACACGGAGTTCTTCGAGCGCGCCGGCATGGAGGACACGAAGATGGCGAACACCTCCGCCAAGGACGACCCCGCCACCGTCGCCGAGCAGGCGTTCAAGGCGCTGCAGAAGGGGCGAGACCACGTCGTGACGGGGTCGTTGGGCACCAAGCTGCAGGGCGCCACGGCCAACCTGCTGCCGAACGCGCCCCTGGCCAAGGGGCAGGGCAAGCTCGCCGAGCCCGGCTCGGCGGACTGAGCCGGGGTCCAGGACGCCGTCCCTGACGCCACTGTCAGTGTGCTCTTGATTACGGGGAGTACTGAAGACGCGCCGTTCCGGGTGAACGCACCGCCGTGCGCGCGACGCCCTGGCACACTGCCCACCTCGGCCCTCCCGCTGCGGGCGGGCCGGGACGTCGACGGAGAGCGCCGGGGGAACCGGTGCCGCGCGCAGGAGCGCGGCACCCGGCGGCGCGGGGGAGGAGTGGAACCTGTGAGTGCACCCACGCTCGTGCGCCAGGAGGCCGGCACGGGGGCGGGCCTGCCCGTCGTCGTGGCCGGCGCCGGCTCGCGCGGTCTGGCGGCCGCCGAGGCCCTGCTGGACGCCGGCCTCGAAGTTGTGCTCGTCGAGACCGCCGACGCCGTCGGCGGCCTGGCCCGGTCCGTGCAGCTGTGGGGCCTGCCGCACTCGCTGAGCTCACCCGGGCTCGCGGTGAACGCCGCCCCGCAGGTCGTGGCCCAGTGGCTGGACCTCAGCGGCGGGCACGTCGAACGCACCCGCGCCCGGCACGCCCTCGCCCCGCACGGGCACCGGCCCCGGGTGCCGCGCCGAGGACCCGAGGTGCTCAGCCCCGTCGCCGGCACCGGTGCGCTGTGGGCCGAGCTGGCCCGCCGGCTGCGCGCGCGCGGCGCCCTGGTGCTCACCGGCGCCACCGCCACCGGCCTGCACGTGCAGGACGGCCGGGTGGCAGCCGTGCGCGTCCAGGACGCCACCGGCGAGCACCTGCTCGCCTGCCGCGGTGTCGTCGACGCCCTGCCCACCCACCGGCGCCTGCTGCCGCCCGGTGTCGTCGCCGTGACCAGCAGCCGTGACGCGCACCTGGTGCACCTGCTCGTCGAAGCCCCCGACGGAGCCGTCGTGGGCCCCCGCGCCCACGACGTCACCGCCGCCGCCCCCGGGCCCCGCGTGCGCCGGCTGACCTCCGCCCGCGCGTGGCGACCGCGCACGCTGGCGTCCGCCCGCGGGGCCGTCCTGCGCGCCGAGCTGGCCGCCCCCGGCGACGAGCTGAGCGGGGCGGACGACGCCGCCCTGCGGCGTCTGGTCCTGGCCGAGCTGCCAGCCCTCGGCGTGCCCGCTCCGGTGCGCGTCCTGGACGACGCCGTGCTGCGACTGCCCGCCAGCCTGCCGCTCGCGGTCGAGGAGGCCGGCGGCGCGGCGCTCGCCGGGCTGGTCCGCGTCGAGGACGGCCCCGTCCCAGGCGCCGGGGACGGGCTGACCGCCGCGCGCGCCGCGGTGCAGCGGCTGGCGGTCCCCGTCCGCTGAGCGGCCCGGGGCACCGGGGGCCCGGGCCGCCGGCCCCGGGCCCCCGCGTCGGGGCCCCGGCTTAGCCTCTAGGCGTGCCCGACCCCGCCACCTACCGCCCCAAGCCCGGGGAGGTCCCCGACGAGCCCGGTGTGTACCGCTTCCGCGACCCCTCCGGGCGCGTGGTCTACGTCGGCAAGGCCAAGAGCCTGCGGCAGCGGTTGGCGAACTACTTCCAGGACCCCTCCGCACTGCACCCGCGGACCCTGGCGATGGTCACCACCGCCGCGAGCGTGGAGTGGACGGTGGTGTCCACCGAGGTCGAGGCGCTGCAGCTGGAGTACTCCTGGATCAAGGAGTTCGACCCGCGCTTCAACGTCAAGTACCGCGACGACAAGTCCTACCCCTACCTGGCCGTGACCATGGGCGAGGAGGTGCCGCGCGTGCAGGTCATGCGCGGCGCCAAGCGCAAGGGCACCCGCTACTTCGGCCCCTACACGCACGCGTGGGCCATCCGCGAGACCGTCGACCTGCTGCTGCGGGTCTTCCCCGTGCGCACCTGCTCCACCGGGGTCTTCAAGCGCGCCGCCGCCTCCGGCCGGCCCTGCCTGCTCGGCTACATCGACAAGTGCTCCGCGCCCTGCGTGGGCCGCATCTCCACCGAGGACCACCGGGCCCTGGCCGGCGACCTGTGCGACTTCGTCGCCGGCAACACCGCCCGCTTCGTGCGCCGCACCGAGCGCGAGATGCGCGCAGCCGCCGCCGAGCTGGACTTCGAGCGCGCGGCCCGCCTGCGCGACGACCTCGGCGCCCTGCAGAAGGCGCTGGAGAAGTCCGCCGTCGTGCTGCCCGACGCCACCGACGCCGACGTGTTCGCCGTCGCCGACGACGAGCTGGAGGCCGCCGTGCAGGTCTTCCACGTGCGCGGCGGGCGGGTGCGCGGCCAGCGCGGCTGGGTCGTGGAGAAGGTCGAGGACGTCGGCCCGCCCGAGCTCGTCGAGCAGCTGCTGCTGCAGGTGTACGGCGGCGAGAGCGGTGAGGCCGTGCCCCGCGAGGTCCTCGTGCCCCACCTGCCGGCCACCCGCGAGTCCGACGTGGAGGACTGGCTCGGTGAGCTGCGCGGCTCCCGGGTGGACCTGCGCGTGCCGCAGCGCGGCGACAAGCGGGCCCTGATGGACACGGTGCAGCGCAACGCCACCCAGGCGCTGGCCCTGCACAAGACCCGCCGCGCCGGTGACCTCACCACCCGCAGCCAGGCGCTGCAGGAGCTGCAGGAGGCCCTGGGGCTGGAGGAGGCGCCGCTGCGCATCGAGTGCTTCGACGTCTCGCACACCCAGGAGACGAACGTCGTGGCCTCCATGGTCGTCTTCGAGGACGGCCTGCCCAAGAAGGCCGACTACCGCCGCTTCGCGGTGCGCGGCGACGAGGGTGGCGTGGACGACACCCGCGCCATGCGCGAGGTGCTCACCCGCCGCTTCAGGCGAGCGCGCTCCGAGGGGGACGCGGGTGCGTCCCGCCCCGCCGAGGACGCCGAGGACGCCGAGGTGCCGAAGGAGGGTGCGGGGGTCGTCGTCGAGCTCGTGGACGGGGCCCGGCCGGTGGACGGCGCACCGGACGCGCAGGCGCCCGCCGGCCCCGACCCCGACACCGGCCGGCCGCGCCGCTTCGCCTACACCCCCAACCTCGTCGTCGTCGACGGCGGCCGCCCCCAGGTGGACGCCGCCGCCCGCGCCCTCGCCGACGCCGGTGTCGTCGACGTCGCCCTGTGCGGGCTGGCCAAGCGGCTGGAGGAGGTGTGGCTGCCGGGGGAGGAGCACCCCCTGGTGCTTCCGCGCAGCAGCCAAGGGCTGTTCCTGCTGCAGCGCGTGCGCGACGAGGCCCACCGCTTCGCCATCGCCTACCACCGCTCCAGGCGCAGCCGGGCCATGACCTCCAGCGCCCTGGACGGCGTGCCCGGCCTTGGGCAGACGCGTCGAGCCGCACTGCTGAAGCACTTCGGTTCCGTCAAGCGCCTGCGCGCGGCCAGCGTGGAGGAGGTCGCGGCCGTGCCCGGGGTGGGCCCGCGCACGGCAGCGGCCGTGGTCGAGGCCCTCGCCGGGGCGCCGACCGCCGAGCCGGCGGTGAACACCGCGACCGGGGAGCTGCTCGACTGATGCCTCCAGCTCCCGACCTCGCGACGTGAAGCGGACGCGCCGTGACTTCTCGACAGCGGAGCGTGCTGGTCTCGTCGCGCGCGACACGCCCGGGGTGACAGGATGACGCCCGTGGAACCCCCGGCCGACGACCGCACGCACGCTCCCGCGGGCGCTCCGCCCTCCGGCCCGGACCCCGTTGCCCCGCAACAGCAGCAGCAACCGGGCCCGGCCGCGCAGCCTGGGGCGGAGGGCCCCGCCCCGGCGCGAGCCCGCCGCCCGGAGCTGCTCATCATCACCGGCATGTCCGGGGCGGGCCGCTCCACCACGGGCAAGGCGCTGGAGGACCTCGGCTGGTACGTCGTGGACAACCTGCCGCCCCAGATGCTCGAACCGCTGGCCGAGCTGGCCGCCCGCGCCGGCCTGACGGTGCCGCGCATCGCCGTGGTCGTCGACGTGCGCGGCGGCAGCTTCTTCGCCGAGCTCACCGGCACCCTCGCCGCTCTGGACACCCGCCACGTCTCCCCGCGCGTGCTGTTCCTCGACGCCACCGACGAGGTCCTGGTGCGCCGCTTCGAGTCGGTGCGCCGGCCCCACCCCCTGCAGGGCGACGACCGCATCGTCGACGGCATCGCCCGCGAGCGCGCCCTCACCGGCGACCTGCGCTCGCGCGCCGACGTCGTCGTGGACTCCTCCTCCTTCAACGTCCACCAGCTCGGGGCGCTCGTGTCCTCCCTGTTCGAGGCCGAGGGCACCGACGACCTGCGCGTCACCGTCATGAGCTTCGGCTTCAAGTACGGCACCCCCGCCGACGCCGAGCACATCGCCGACGTGCGCTTCCTGCCCAACCCGCACTGGGAGCCGGAGCTGCGCCCCCTGACCGGCCAGGACGCACCCGTCTCGGCCTACGTGCTCGCCGCCGAGGGGGCCGCGCCCTTCCTGGAGCGCTACGCCGGGGCCCTGGAGCCGGTGCTGACCGGCTACCGCCGCGAGAACAAGCGCTACGCGACCATCGCGTTCGGCTGCACCGGCGGCAAGCACCGCTCGGTCGCGATGGCCGAGGAGCTCGGCGCACGGCTGCGCCGCGACGGCGTGGGGGTGCGCGTCCTGCACCGCGACCTGGGGCGCGAGTGAGCCTGCCCACCGGCCCCCTGCCCGTCACCGGCGCGGTGCCCCTGCGCACCGCCCCCTCCGACGCCCCGGCCGTCGTGGCGCTCGGCGGCGGCCACGGCCTGTCCGCGTCCCTGTCCGCCCTGCGCCACCTCACCGACCGGCTGACCGCCGTGGTCACCGTCGCCGACGACGGCGGCTCCTCCGGCCGGCTGCGCCGCGAGCTGGGCGTCCTGCCCCCCGGCGACCTGCGGATGGCCCTGTCGGCGCTGTGCGACGACTCCGAGTGGGGCCGCACCTGGCGCGACGTGCTCCAGCACCGCTTCGACAGCACCGGAGGGCTGCACCAGCACGCCACCGGCAACCTGCTCATCGCCACCCTCTGGGAGCTGCTGGGCGACGAGGTGAGCGGCCTGGACTGGGTCGCCCGCCTCCTGGGCGCCCGCGGGCGGGTGCTGCCGATGGCCGCGGTGCCCCTGGACATCGAGGCCGACGTGGTGGGGCTGGTGCCCGGCGACGCGACGGCCGTCACCGCCGTGCGCGGCCAGGTCGCGGTGGCCTCCACCACCGGCCGCGTCAGCGCCGTGCGGCTGGTGCCCCCGGACCCGCCGGTGCCGCCCGAGGTGGTGCACGCCGTGCGCACCGCGGACTGGGTGGTCCTGGGGCCGGGCTCCTGGTTCACCAGCGTCCTGCCGCACCTCATGGTCCCCGCCCTCTCGCAGGCGCTCTGCGCCACCGGCGCGCGGGTGTGCGTCACCCTCAACCTCGCCGTGCAGCCGGGGGAGACCGACGGCTTCAGCGCCGAGGCGCACCTGGAGGTGCTGGCCGCCCACGCGCCGGGCCTGCGGGTGGACGCCGTGGTCGCCGACCCCGTCGCCGTGGCCGACCCCGCCGCGCTGGCGGCCGCCGCGGCCCGGCTGGGCGCCGAGCTCGTCCTGCGCCCGGTGTCCATCGGCGACGGCACCGCCCGCCACGACGCGCTGCGGCTGGCGGCCGCCTACCGGGACGTGTTCGCCGGCCCCGCGGTGCCCGGCGGGGCCGCGGGGGTGGCACCGTGGGGGCGGCCGTGAGCGCGGCGGCCGGCCGGCCCGCGGGAGCGCGGGAACCGGTGCACGCCGGCCCGCAGCGGGGCCGGTGGGCGCACGAGCAGGCAGCAGGTGGCGCGGTGCGCGCCGCCGGGGGACGCGAGGTCCGAGGAGGACTGGGCATGGCGATGACGGCGGCGGTCAAGGACGAGCTGAGCCGGCTGCCGGTGACGACGACCGCGGCCCGCAAGGCCGAGGTGTCGGTGATGCTGCGCTTCGCCGGCGGGTTGCACATCGTCTCCGGGCGCATCGTCATCGAGGCGGAGCTCGACTCCGCCTCGATCGCGCGCCGGTTGCGGCGCGACATCGCCGACGTCTTCGGCCACCCCAGCGACCTGCTCGTGGTGCAGGCCTCCGGGCTGCGCCGCGCCACCCGCTACGTGCTGCGCGTGGCGCGCGAGGGCGAGTCCCTGGCCCGCCAGACGGGCCTGCTGGACACCCGCGGGCGCCCGGTGCGGGGGCTGCCCTCGCACATCGTCTCCTCCTCCACCCAGATCGCCGAGGCCGCCTGGCGCGGGGCGTTCCTGGCCCGCGGCTCGCTCACCGAGCCGGGCCGGTCCGCGGCGCTGGAGGTCACCTGCCCGGGCCCGGAGGCGGCGCTGGCGCTGGTCGGCGCCGCGCGCCGGCTGGAGCTGGCCGCCAAGGCCCGCGAGGTGCGGGGCGTGGACCGGGTCGTGCTGCGCGACGGGGACGCCATCAGCGCGCTGCTGACGCGCCTGGGCGCGCACGACGCGATGATGACCTGGGAGGAGCGGCGGATGCGGCGCGAGGTGCGCGCCACCGCCAACCGCCTGGCGAACTTCGACGACGCCAACCTGCGCCGCTCGGCGCGCGCGGCCGTCGCGGCCGGCGCCCGCGTGGAGCGGGCCCTGGAGCTGCTGGGCGACGACGTGCCCGACCACCTGCTTCAGGCCGGCCGTCTGCGCCTGGAGCACAAGCAGGCCAGCCTGGAGGAGCTGGGCCAGCTCGCCGACCCCCCCATGACCAAGGACGCCATCGCCGGGCGCATCCGCCGGCTGCTGGGGATGGCCGACAAGAAGGCCGGGGAGCTGGGCGTCCCGGGCACCGACTCCGGCCTCACCCCGGACATGCTGGACGCCTGAGGGCGGAGCGCCGGGGCCCCTCTGCGAGGGGGTTCGCGCACCACGGGGGCAGCCCCGGCTGCACCCGGACGTGACGCAGGCCATAGGGTCGTGCCGTCGCCGCGGCGCTGCGGCGGGCGCAGCACATGACGAGTACCGCAGAGCTGACGCGGCCGGGGCCTCCCGGTGCGTCGAGGAGGAGAGCGCATGACCACCAAGGTCGGCATCAACGGCTTCGGCCGCATCGGCCGCAACTTCTTCCGCGCCGTACTGGCCTCCGGCGCGGACATCGAGGTCGTCGCGGTCAACGACCTCACGGACGCCAAGGCGC
Organism: Kineococcus esterisolvens; assembly: GCF_050871405.1. NCBI lineage: Bacteria > Bacillati > Actinomycetota > Actinomycetes > Kineosporiales > Kineosporiaceae > Kineococcus > Kineococcus esterisolvens. The sequence continues at coordinate 42,159 of NZ_JBJLRI010000023.1, read as the reverse complement.
TGGCCCACCTGCTCAAGCACGACTCGGTCCTGGGCAAGCTGTCCGAGGACGTGCGCGTGGACGGCGACTCCATCGTGGTCGGCACCCGCACCGTGAAGGTCCTGGCCGAGCGCGACCCGGCCAAGCTGCCCTGGGGCGACCTGGGCGTGGACGTCGTCATCGAGTCCACCGGCTTCTTCACCGACGGCGAGAAGGCCAAGGCGCACGTCGCCGGGGGCGCCAAGAAGGTCGTCATCTCCGCACCCGCCAAGAACGACGACGTCACCGTCGTCATGGGTGTCAACGACGGCGACTACGACCCCTCCAAGCACACGATCATCTCCAACGCCTCGTGCACCACGAACTGCCTGGCGCCGCTGGCGAAGGTCCTCAACGACGCCTTCGGCATCGAGCGCGGCCTGATGACGACGGTGCACGCCTACACCGCCGACCAGAACCTGCAGGACGGCCCGCACAAGGACCTGCGCCGCGCCCGCGCCGCCGCCCTGAACATCGTGCCCACCAGCACCGGTGCGGCCAAGGCCATCGGCCTGGTGCTCCCCGAGCTCAAGGGCAAGCTGGACGGCTACGCGCTGCGCGTGCCGGTCCCGACCGGCTCGGCCACCGACCTCACGGTGACGCTGAGCCGCGAGGTCAGCGTCGAGGAGGTCGACGCGGCCTACAAGGCGGCCGCCGAGGGTCCGCTGAAGGGGTACCTGGTGTACTCCGACGAGGAGCTGGTCTCCAGCGACATCGTCACCGACCCCGCGTCCTGCATCTACGACTCGGGCCTGACCAAGGTCATGGGCGACCAGGTGAAGGTCGTCGGCTGGTACGACAACGAGTGGGGCTACTCCAACCGCCTCGTCGACCTGGCCGTCCTGGTCGGCAGCTCCCTCTGAGCACCCGCACCGGCCCGGGGCAGCGCGCCCCGGGCCGGTGACTGCTGCCCGCCCGCACCCGCTCGACGCACCCCACCGGAGGAACCGTGAAGACCATCGACGACCTCGAGCGCGAGCTCGGCGGCCTGCGCGGCCGGCGGGTGCTCGTGCGCAGCGACCTCAACGTGCCGCTGGACCACACCGGCGAGGCCCCCCGCATCACCGACGACGGCCGCGTGCGCGCCTCCGTGCCCACGCTGCGCCGGCTCCTGGACGCCGGCGCCCGCGTCGTCGTCACCGCCCACCTGGGCCGCCCGAAGGGCGCTCCGGAGGCGAAGTACTCCCTGGCCCCCGTGCACGCGCGCCTCGCCCAGCTCCTGGACGGCGTGGACGTGTCCTTCTGCCCCGTCACCGTGGGCGAGCAGGCCACCGCCGCCGTCGAGGCCCTGGGCGACGGCTCCCTCGTGCTGCTGGAGAACGTCCGGTTCAACGCCGCCGAGACCAGCAAGGACGGGGCCGAGCGCGGCGCCTTCGCCGACTCCCTCGCCGCCCTGGCCGACGCCTACGTCTCCGACGGCTTCGGCGCCGTGCACCGCCGGCACGCCAGCGTCTACGACGTCGCCACCCGCCTGCCGCACGCCGCCGGCGGACTGGTCGCCACCGAGGTGGAGGTGCTGCGCCGGCTCACCTCCTCGCCCGAGCGCCCCTACGCGGTCGTGCTCGGCGGCTCGAAGGTCTCCGACAAGCTCGGCGTCATCGACAACCTGCTCGGCTCCCTGCTCACCTCGGGCGACCGGGTCCTCGTCGGTGGCGGCATGGTGTTCACCTTCCTCAAGGCGGCGGGCCACGAGGTCGGCAAGTCCCTCCTGGAGGCCGACCAGCTCGAGACCGTCGCCGGCTACATGCGCACCGCCGCCGACAAGGGCGTCGAGCTCGTCCTGCCCACCGACGTCGTGGCGGCCACCGCCTTCGCCGCCGACGCCGAGCACGACGTCGTGGCCGCCGACGCCATCCCCGCCGACCGCCTCGGCCTGGACATCGGGCCGAACTCCGCGGAGACCTTCGCGGCGAAGCTCGCCGACGCGCGGACGGTCTTCTGGAACGGGCCGATGGGCGTGTTCGAGATGGAGCCGTACGCCGGCGGCACGCGCGCCGTGGCGCAGGCCCTGGCGGACTCGTCGGCGTTCAGCGTCGTCGGTGGCGGTGACTCGGCAGCGGCGGTGCGCACCCTCGGGTTCGCGGACTCGCAGTTCGGCCACATCTCCACCGGTGGAGGGGCGAGTCTCGAGTACCTCGAGGGCAAGCAGCTGCCCGGCCTCGACGTGCTCGCCTGAGACGTGCTCGCCTGACGAGCCGGCCCGACGCCGACCGACCCGCCCCCCACCAGGAGGAGACCGCACGTGGCCCGCACCCCGCTCATCGCCGGGAACTGGAAGATGGTCCTGGACCACCAGCAGGGCACCCTGCTGGTGCAGAAGCTGGACTGGACCCTCAAGGACGCCCGGCACGACCACTCCGCGGTCGAGGTCGCGGTGCTGCCCTCCCACACGAGCCTGCGCACCGTGCAGACGCTCATCGAGGGCGACAAGCTCCAGATCCGCCTCGGTGCTCAGGACCTCTCGGCCCACGAGTCCGGCGCCTACACCGGTGAGGTCTCCGGCGCCCAGCTGGCCAAGCTCGGCGTCACCTACGTCGCCGTCGGCCACTCCGAGCGCCGGCAGTACCACCGCGAGGACGACGCCCTCGTGCGCGCCAAGACCGCGAAGGCGCTCGAGCACGGGCTGGTCCCGATCGTGTGCGTCGGTGAGCCGCTGGAGGTGCGCAAGGCCGGCGAGCACGTGGCGTTCACGGTCGGGCAGGTCACCGCCGCCCTGGAGGGCCTGACGCCGCAGCAGGTCGGCGGGCTGGTGCTGGCCTACGAGCCGGTGTGGGCCATCGGCACCGGCGAGGTCGCCACCCCCGAGGACGCCCAGGAGGTCTGCGAGGCGGTGCGCGCCGCGGTCGCCGGGCAGTTCGACGCCGACACCGCCCAGGCCGTGCGCATCCTCTACGGCGGCAGCGTCAAGCCCGCCAACATCGCCTCGATCATGAAGCAGCCCGACGTCGACGGCGCCCTCGTCGGTGGGGCCAGCACCGACGCCGGTGACTTCGCCAGCATCGTCCGCTACCGCGACCACCCGGCCTGAGGACACCGCGGCCGCGCGGTTCCACCGGGCGGCCGTGCCGATGGCCTACCCTGGTCCAGCCCCGACCCGGTCGGCCCGATGTGCGGGCCGGCCCGAGATGAAGGATCCGCGTGACCGTCCTCCGCACCGTGCTCCAGGTCCTGCTGGCGCTGTCCAGCCTCTTCCTGACGCTGCTGATCCTCATGCACAAGGGAAAGGGCGGGGGGCTGTCGGACATGTTCGGCGGCGGCGTCACCACCAGCCTGTCGGGGTCCAGCATGGCCGAGCGCAACCTCAACCGCTTCACGGTCGGGGTGGCCCTGCTGTGGTTCGTGTCCATCGTGCTGCTCGGCCTGGTGCAGCGCTTCACCGACGACTTCTGAGCCACCAGCACCCAGCACAACCAGCACCGCACCGCGAGCAGCGGACGAGGGGAGACGTTCAACGTGGCAGGTGGCAACGCCATCCGGGGTAGCAGGGTCGGCGCCGGCCCCATGGGGGAGGCGGAACGCGGGGACACCGCTCCCCGCGTGCGCATCTCCTACTGGTGCGCCAACGGGCACGAGACCCGGCCCAGCTTCTCCGAGGAGTCGGGTGTGGAGCCGCCGGAGACGTGGGACTGCCCGCGCTGCGGCTTCCCCGCCGGCACGGACCGGGCGAACCCCCCGGCGCCGCCCCGCAACGAGCCCTACAAGACGCACCTGGCGTACGTGAAGGAACGACGGAGCGACGCCGACGGCGAGGCGATCCTCAACGAGGCCCTGGAAGGTCTGCGAGCTCGCGGCCTCATCCGCTGAACCTCCGCGCCGTTCCGCACGAAGGCCCCGACCGTTCCCGGTCGGGGCCTTCGTGCGTTCCCGGTCGCGGCCGGGTCAGCCGGGCAGTTCCGATGCAGCGGCCGCGTCCACCAGCCACAGCGTCGACTCGGTGCCGCGCACACCGGCGGCGGGAGTGCTGCTGACGTCCTCACCGGCGACGCCGCGGGCGACGGCACCGGCCTTCTCCGCCCCGGAGGCGACCACCCACACCTGCCGGGCGCGGGCCAGCGCCCCGAAGGTGAACGACAACCGCACCGGTGGCGGCTTCGGGGACTCGCGCACCGCGATGACGCTGGACTCGTCGCGCCCCAGACCCGGGTGGTGCGGGAACAGGGACGCCACGTGCCCGTCCGGGCCCATCCCGAGCAGCAGCACGTCGAAGGCCGGGACCTCCGCACCACCGGCGGCCGCCGCCAGTTCCGCCGCGTAACGGGCGGCGGCGGCGTCCGGGTCGTCGCCGTCCGGCCCGTCCGAAGCGGGCGGCTCGTGCACCGTCGCGGGATCCAGGTCCAGCGCGTCCAGCAGGGCCCGGCGCGCCTGGGTGGCGTTGCGGTCCGCGTGCCCGGCCGGCAGGAACCGCTCGTCGCTCCACCACAGGTGCACGCGGTGCCAGTCCACCGCGTCACGGGCGGAGGAGGCGGCGACCGCTTCGAGCGTCTTGCCGCCGATCGTCCCGCCGGTCAGCGACACGTGTGCGACGCCCCGGCGTGCCTGCGCGTCGGCGACGGCGGCGATCAGCCGGCCCGCCGTCGCGTGCGCCAGCACCTCGGGTTCGGGGTGGACGACGATGAGGGGCTGCGTGCTCACGAGGAGGAACCGCCCGTCGTGCGCCTGGCGGTACGACCGGCCGCGGCCCGCTTCGCGGGTGCGGCCTTCGTCGCGGCCTTCGCCGTCGTCGTCCTCGCCGTCCTGGTCCCGCTCGCCGCGGACTTCTTCGCGGCCGCACCCCGGCCGGCAGCCGCCGGCCGCGCCGAGGCGACCGCCCCGGTCGACGCGGTCCCGCGGTCGGGGGCGTTCTCGGAGTGCTCGTCGTTCGGGACCGCGGTGCCGCCGACGCGCTCGGCGGGTTCCCCGGGCTTGGCCCGCTTCATCGCCCGGGACACGCGTGCGGACTCCACCTCCGCGGCGGCCTGCTCGCGGGCCGTCTCCGCGGGCGGCCGCAGCCGGCCCTGCGCCTGCGCGGTGCGCACCGTCACCACCTTGGTGCCGACCTTCGGCAGCCCCTCGCGCAGCACGTCGCCGTAGACCTCGTCGGGGTCCAGGCGGCGCAGCTCCTCGGACAGGCAGTCCTTGACCAGGCGACGGGCGAGGGCCATGCGGCGGTCCGGCTGGCCCGGCTGGGTGAGCGTCGCCACGTTCTGGTCGGGACGCACCAGCTCGACCGGACCCGAGGAGCGCTCCAGGCGCACGCTCTGCACGCCGGTGCCCTTCTTCGTGCGGGCGCGCAGCACCGGGGCCTTGAGCTTCACGGCCAGCCAGGCCGCCAGCAGCTCGGTGCTCGGGCTGTCCGGCGCACCCGCCACCGTGATGGACGTGACGCGCTCGAAGGGCGGCTGGTCCAGCGCCGCGGCCAGCAGCGCCCGCCAGTTGGTCAGACGGGTCCACGCCAGGTCGGTGTCCCCGGCGCGGTAGGTGGCGCGTCGCTGCTCCAGCGCCTTGCGCGGGTCGCGCGCCTCGGCGGAGTCGGTGATGCGGCGCTGCGCGATCCGTCCGATGGGGTCGTTCGCCACGTCCTCCGGCGCCGCGCCCGGCCACCACGCCACGATCGGCGCGTCCGGCAGCAGCAGCGAGACCACGGTGGTCTGGCCGTGCTCCACGAGGGGGCCGTAGGCGCGCAGCACCACGACTTCGCTGGCCCCGGCGTCCCCGCCGACGCGGATCTGCGCGTCCAGGCGGGCGGCGCCGCGCTTGTTGCCGCGCGCCAGCACGAGAACCCTGCAGGGGTGCTCGCGGCTGGCCTCGTTGGCCGCCTCGATGGCGTCCTCGGCGTGCGCGTCGTCGGTGACGACGACGAGCGTGAGCACCCGGCCGAGGGCGACCGCGCCGCCGGAGTCGCGCAGGTCGACCAGCGCCTTGTTGATGGCGCTGGTGGACGTGCTGGGCAGGTCGATGATCACTTCGTCCGCTCCCCGTCGAGGTGCTGTCCGGTCGTGGCGCCCGTGTCGCGGGCGGAGCCCCTCACGGCCGCCGCCAGGCGCGACCCGTGCGCTCCAGCATCGCCGTGGCCGAGGCCGGCCCCCAGGTGCCGGACGCGTACGGTTCCGGCTTGCCGTTGCGTGCCCAGAACTCGATGATCGGGTCGAGGATCTTCCACGACAGCTCCACCTCCTCGTGCCGCGGGAACAGCGGCGGGTCGCCGAGCAGCACGTCGAGGATGAGCCGCTCGTACGCCTCGGGGCTGGACTCGGTGAAGGCGTGGCCGTAGCCGAAGTCCATCGTGACGTCGCGGACCTCCATCGCGGTGCCCGGCACCTTCGAGCCGAACCGCAGGGTCACGCCCTCGTCGGGCTGCACCCGGATCACCAGGGCGTTCTGCCCCAGCTCCTCGGTGGCCGTGTGCTCGAAGGGCAGGTGCGGCGCCCGCTTGAAGACCACGGCGATCTCCGTGACCCGGCGGCCCAGGCGCTTGCCGGCGCGCAGGTAGAACGGCACGCCCGCCCAGCGGCGGGTGTCGATCTCCAGCTCGATGGCGGCGAACGTCTCGGTCGTGGAGTCGGCGGGGATGCCCTCCTCGTCCAGGTAGCCCTTGACGTGCTCGGAACCCTGCCAGCCGGCGGAGTACTGCCCGCGGGCGGTGGAGCGGGCGAGGTCCTTGGGGAGGCGGACGGCCGAGAGGACCTTCGCCTTCTCCGCGCGCAGGTCGGCGGCGTCGAAGGAGACCGGCTCCTCCATGGCCGTCAGCGCCAGCAGCTGCAGCAGGTGGTTCTGGATCACGTCGCGCGCCGCGCCGATGCCGTCGTAGTAGCCGGCCCGGCCGCCGATGCCGATGTCCTCGGCCATCGTGATCTGCACGTGGTCGACGTGGTTCGCGTTCCACAGCGGCTCGAACATCTGGTTGGCGAACCGCAGGGCCAGGAGGTTCTGGACCGTCTCCTTGCCCAGGTAGTGGTCGATGCGGAACACCGAGTCGGCGGGGAAGACGTCCTCGACGACGGCGTTCAGCTCACGCGCGGACTTCAGGTCGTGCCCGAACGGCTTCTCGATGACCACGCGACGCCACTGGTCGCCGTGCTGGGCGCTCAGGCCGCTGCGCGCCAGCTGCTTGGCGACGACCGGGAAGAACCTCGGCGGGATCGACATGTAGAACGCGTGGTTGCCGCCCGTGCCGCGCACGCGGTCCAGGTCGGCGACCGTCGCCGCCAGCTGGTCGAAGGCCTCGTCGTCGTCGAACTCGCCGGGGACGAAGCGGAAGCCCTCGGCCAGCTGGGCCCACACCGACTCGCGGAAGGGCGTGCGGGCGTGCTGGCGGACCGAGTCGTACACGATCTTGCCGAAGTCCTGGTCGATCCAGTCCCGGCGCGCGAAACCGGTGAGGGCGAACCCCGGCGGGAGCAGTCCCCGGTTGGCGAGGTCGTAGATCGCCGGCATCAGCTTCTTGCGGGCCAGGTCACCGGTGACGCCGAACATCACCATCCCGCACGGCCCCGCGATCCGCTGCAGGCGGCGGTCGCGGGGGTCGCGCAGCGGGTTCGAGCCCGCCGGGGTGGGGCTCACTTGCCCTCGACCTGGGTCTTCACGCGCTCGAGCTCGTCGGTGACCGTCTGCAGCAGCTCGGTCCAGCTCTTCTCGAACTTCTCGACGCCCTCGCGCTCGAGCAGGTCGACCACCTCGGTGTAGGACACGCCCAGGCGCTCCAGGTCGTCCAGGACGGCCTGCGACTCGCCGTAGGAGCCGCGGATCGTGTCGCCGGTGACCTCGGCGTGGTCGATCGTGGCGTCCAGCGTCTTGCCCGGCATGGTGTTGACGGTGTTCGGCGCCACCAGTTCGGTCACGTACAGGGTGTCCGGCAGGTTCGGGTCCTTCACGCCGGTGGAGGCCCACAGCGGCCGCTGCGCCTTGGCGCCGGCCTCCTTCAGCACCTGCCAGCGCGGGGTGGCGAAGACCTCCTCGTAGGCCTGGTACGCCAGGCGGGCGTTGGCCAGACCGGCCTTGGAGCGCAGCGCCTTCGCCTCGTCGGTGCCGATGGCGTCCAGGCGCTTGTCCACCTCGCTGTCCACGCGGGAGACGAAGAAGGAGGCGACCGACTCGATCTTCGAGACGTCCAGGCCCTTCTGCTGCGCCTGCTCCAGGCCCGTGAGGAACGCCTGCATGACGGCGCGGTAGCGGTCCAGGGAGAAGATCAACGTGACGTTGACGCTGATGCCCTCGCTGATGGCGGTGGTGATCGCCGACAGGCCCTCGACCGTCGCCGGGATCTTGATGTAGAGGTTGGGCCGGTCCACGGCCGCCCACAGCGCGCGGGCGGACTCCTCCGTGGCCGCGGCGTCGTGGGCCAGGCGCGGGTCCACCTCGAGGGACACGCGCCCGTCGAGGCCGTCGGTGCGGTCGTACACCGGGCGCAAGATGTCGCAGGCGCGGCGCACGTCCTCGGTGGTGATCTGGAAGACCGCCTCCTCGGTGTCCGCGCCGGACGCCACGAGCTCCTTGACCTGCTCGGTGTAGGCGTCGCCCTTGGCCAGCGCCGTGGCGAAGATCGTCGGGTTGGACGTCACGCCCAGCACACCCGCATCGACGAGCCGCTGAAGCTCGCCGGAACCGGTCAGCTCGCGCGACAGGTCGTCCAGCCACACCGACACGCCGTGCTGGCGCAGGGTCTCGAGGTTGTTGCTCACGGGATCTCTCCGTTCCGTTCGTCCGCCGCGGGCGCCGGGACGGCGCCCTCGCTGCTGGCGCCCTCGCGCGGTGGCGGGGACGCCGGTGCCCCGGGGGGGCCGCCCGGGGGCGGCCCCTCGGGGCGGGTGTCACTCCAGGCCGGCCAGGCTCTCCTTGGCGGCCGTCACCACGGCCTCGTCCGTCAGGCCGAACTCCCGGTACAGGTCCTGGTAGTCCGCGGAGGCGCCGAAGTGCTCGATGCCCACCACGCGGCCGGCGTCGCCGACCAGGTCGTGCCAGCCCATCGAGACGGCCGCCTCGACCGAGACGCGGGCCTTCACCTGCGGCAGCAGGACGGTGTCGCGGTAGGACTGCGGCTGCGCGTCGAACCACTCGCGGCACGGCATCGAGACCACGCGGGTCGGGACGCCTGCCTCCTCGAGCTTCTCGCGGGCCGCCACGGCGATCTGCACCTCCGAGCCGGTGCCGATGAGGATCACCTGCGGCGTGGCCGTGGAGGCCTCCACCAGCACGTAGGCGCCCTTGGCGACGCCCTCGGCGGCGCCCCAGCCGTCCTGCGAGCGGTCGAACGTCGGCAGGTTCTGCCGCGACAGGGCCAGGCCGGCCGGGCGGTCCGTGTTCTCCAGGATCGTCCGCCACGCCCACGCGGTCTCGTTGGCGTCCGCGGGGCGGACGACGTCCAGACCCGGGATGGCGCGCAGCGAGGCGAGGTGCTCGATCGGCTGGTGCGTGGGGCCGTCCTCGCCCAGGCCGATGGAGTCGTGCGTCCACACGTACGTCACCGGCAGCTTCATGATCGCCGCCAGGCGGACCGCCGGGCGCATGTAGTCGCTGAAGACGAGGAAGGTCCCGCCGTAGGGGCGGGTGCCGCCGTGCAGCGCGATGCCGTTGAGGATCGAGCCCATCGCGTGCTCGCGGATGCCGAAGTGCAGGGTGCGCCCGTACGGGTTGCCGTCCCACGTCTTGGTCGTGCGGCTCGGCGGCAGGAAGGACGGCTCGCCCTTCATGCTCGTCAGGTTCGACTCGGCCAGGTCGGCCGAGCCGCCCCAGAGCTCGGGCAGCGTGGAGGCGAGGGCGTTGAGCACCTCGCCGGACGCCTTGCGGGAGGCGATCGCCTTGCCGGGCTCGAACACGGGCAGGGCCTGCTCCCAGCCGTCGGGCAGGGTGCGGGTGCTCACGCGGTCGAACAGCTCGGCGCGCTCGCCGGCGCCCTCTCGCCACGCGTCCATCTGGACCTGCCACTGCTCGCGCAGGGCCTTGCCGCGCTCGCGGGCGGCGCGGGTGTGCGCGATGACGTCCTCGGGCACCTCGAAGGTCTGCTCGGGGTCGAAGCCGAGGACCTCCTTGGTGGCGCGGACCTCGTCCTCGCCCAGCGCGGAGCCGTGCGACTTGCCGGTGTTCTGCAGGTTCGGCGCCGGGTAGGCGATCGTCGTCCGCAGGACGATCATGGACGGCTTGGTGGTCTCCGCCTTCGCGGCCTGCAGGGCGTCCCACAGCCCCTGGACGTCCTCGGTGTAGGGGCCCTCGCCGCCGTTGGTCCAGTCCAGGGTCTGGACGTGCCAGCCGTACGCCTCGTAGCGCTTGCCGGTGTCCTCGGCGAGCGCGATGGCGGTGTCGTCCTCGATCGAGATGTGGTTCGCGTCGTAGATCGCGATGAGGTTGCCCAGCTCCTGCACGCCGGCGATGGCCGAGGCCTCGGAGGACACGCCCTCCTGGATGTCGCCGTCGGAGGCCAGCACGTACACGAAGTGGTCGAACGGGCTGGTGCCCGGGGCCGCCTCGGGGTCGAACAGACCGCGCTCGCGGCGAGCCGCCATCGCCATGCCGACGGCGGAGGAGATGCCCTGGCCCAGCGGGCCGGTCGTCATCTCCACGCCCGCGGTGTGGCCGTGCTCGGGGTGGCCCGGGGTCTTGGAGCCCCACTTGCGCAGGGCCTTCAGGTCGTCCAGCTCCAAGCCGTACCCGGCCAGGTACAGCTGGATGTACAGCGTCAGGCTCGAGTGCCCGCAGGACAGGACGAAGCGGTCGCGCCCCGTCCAGTCGGGCGCCGCGGGGTCGTGCTGCATCAGCTTCTGGAACAGCGTGTAGGCGACGGGGGCCAGGCTCATGGCCGTGCCGGGGTGCCCGTTGCCCGCGCGCTGCACGGCGTCCATCGCCAGGACGCGGACGGTGTCGACCGCCTTGCGATCGAGGTCGCTCCACTCGAGGCTCTGCTGGCTCACGTGTCTCCTCCCGTGCGAACCAGCTGACCGTCCAGCGCCGCCGGGGCGGTGGGGGAACCGGCCGTGGTCCGCTCTCTGTCTGCGTCGTTCGTCCCCGGCGCCGTCACCGGTCCCGGTGCGGCACGGCGCCGCTGCCCGGGGGCTGCGACGGGACCCGGTCCGCCCGCGGTCGTCGTCAGTGGTGCCGGCCGGAGGCCTCCGCGCGGAGCGGTGGCCGGTGGACCGGCGGATCACTGCAGACCGAGCCTACTCGCAGCCCGGCGTGGCGCAGCTCACGGCCGGTCGGCGGGCTCTTCGGCGCCACGACGCGCCCCGGACAACGACACGACGTAATAGAGGCGTAGCATCGCCGGTGCCCGCTACCGCCTCGCCCAGAGGATCCTGTGACTGTCGTCGACCCGCGTCCCTCCGACGCCCCTGCGCACTCGCGGCCCCTGCTGGGACGCCGGCGCGGGGCTCCCCGGGGACCCAGCCGATTCCCTCGCGCCACGGCCTACCTCGCCCTGACCAAGCCGCGCATCATCGAGCTGCTGCTCATCACGACGATCCCCGTCATGGTCTTCGCGGCCGGTGGTCCACCCCCGTTGGGCCTGGTGCTGGCCACGTTCGTCGGCGGCGCCTTCGCGGCCGGCTGCGCCAACACGCTGAACTGCTACTTCGACCGCGACATCGACGCGCTCATGAAGCGCACCTCGAAGCGTCCGCTGGTCACCGGCGAGGTCACCCCCCGCCAGGCGCTGGCCTTCGCCGCGGTCCTCGGCCTGGCGTCGGTGGCGCTGTTCGTCGCCTTCGTCAACGTGCTCTCGGCGGTGCTGGCCGTGACGGCCATCGCGCTGTACATCCTGGGCTACACGCTCCTGCTGAAGCGGCGCACCTCCCAGAACATCGTCTGGGGCGGCGTCGCCGGCTGCATGCAGGTGCTCATCGGCTGGACGGCGGTGACGGGCCGGCTGGACTGGGCGCCGTTCGTGCTCTTCGGCGTCATCTTCCTGTGGACGCCCCCGCACTACTGGCCCCTGTCGGTGCGCTACCGCGAGGACTACGCCAACGCGGGGGTGCCGATGCTGCCCGTCGTCGCCAAGCCCACCACGGTCTCCCGCCAGATCGTGGCCTACACCGTGGCGATGGTGGTGTGCTCCCTGCTGCTGGTGCCCGTGGGCGGTGCCGGCGTGGTCTACGGCGCGGCAGCCGTCGTGCTCGGTGCCGGCTTCCTGGCCCAGACGATCGCCCTGCACGGGCGCGCCCGCCGCTTCGAGCGGGAGACCGGGGGCCGCGACGCCGGAACCGCCGAGCAGCTCAAGCGCATCAGCCCCATGGGCGTCTTCCACGGCTCCATCACCTACCTGACGCTGCTGTCCATCGCCGTGGCGGTGGACCCGTTCGTGCGGATCGCCTGGCCCCTCTGAGGCTGCTCGGCCCCGGGCCCCCGTCGACCACCTCCCGGTCGGCGGGGGCTCGTCACGTCTCGTCCTCGTGGCGCTGGGGCGCTGGGGCGCGGTGGTCGCCGTGGCGGGGCGGTGGCGGGTGCCGGGCCCGGCTCTGCCGAGCGCCACGGGGGAGAGGTGACCGGAGGCGGGGTGACTGACCGCACCCGCCCACCACCCGGCTGCGGGCCGGGCCACGGCGACGCGCCCGCGGGGGAGACGGCGAGCGCCGGGCACCCGACGGGGTGCCCGGCGCTCGGGAGCGGGCCCGTCAGGCCGTGGCGGCCGCAGGGGCCGGGGAGGCGGGGGAGAGGGCCTCGCGGGGGGCGGTGAGGGCGCACAGCAGGCGGACCTGGAAGACCACGAGGGCGCAGGCGCCGGCCATGTGGACGGCCACCAGGACCCAGGGCAGGTCGGTGAAGTACTGCACGTACCCGACGACGGCCTGCGCCAGCGTCACCAGCAGCAGGTGGACCGAGGCCCGTCGGGCGGACCGCGGGGCGCCGGTGGCCCGCAGAGCGACGACCAGGCCCACGAGCAGGCCGGTGTAGGCCATGACGAGGTCGGCGTGCAGCCAACTCACGGACTGCGGGTCCAGGCTGAAGCGGGCCGGTTCGTCGGCGTCGCCGGAGTGCGGCCCGGAGCCGGTGACGACCGTGCCGACGACGACGACCGCGTACAGCACCACCGCGGACAGCCAGGCCGCCCCGCGCACCTCGCGGCGCACGACGGTCACCCGGGGACCGGGCGCCTCCAGCCCGCGGCGCCACAGGACGGTGGAGGCCGTCACCAGCAGCATCGAGACCAGGAAGTGCGTCATGACGAAGCCGGGGTGCAGGTCCGTGTGCACGGTGATGCCGCCGATGACGGCCTGCGCGAGGATCCCGAAGATCAGCAGCCCCACGTACGGCAGCAGGTCGCGGCGCCGGTTGCGCCACACGACCACGAGGCAGGCCAGGGCGAGCAGGCCCACCAGGCCGGTGAGGGTGCGGTTCCCGAACTCGATCCACTTGTGGTAGCCCTCCTCCTGCACCACCACGGGGGTGTAGGAGCCCGGCACGCACTGCGGCCACGTCGGGCAGCCCAGACCGGACCCGGTCAGTCGCACCACGCCGCCCGTCACGACGATGAGGCACTCCCCGAGGACGTTCAGCAGCAGCACGAGGCTGCTCCAGGTGCCCAGCGCGCCGCGCGCGAGGGGCCGGGTGTCCGCACCGGCGGCGGTGGAGGTCAGTCCCACGTCGTGCTCACTACTCCCAGGAGAACCATCGGGCGGACGCGGCGGCGGCCGCGGCCGCCCACGCGAGGAGGACGAGCAGCGGGCCGACGGCCACGACGTGCTCGGTGAGGGCGCTGCGCAGCGCGGTGCCCAGGGCGCCGGAGGGCAGCGCGGAGGTGAGGGCCGGCACGGGCGAGGGCAGCACCAGGCCGCCCCCGGCCAGCAGCAGGACCCACACGAAGTTGGCGGCCGCCAGGGTCGCCTCGGCGCGCACGGTGCCGGCGAGCAGCAGCGCCAGGGCGGTGAAGGCCGCGCACCCCAGCACCAGGGCCGGCAGGGCCGCGAGCATCCCCAGGGCGTCGGGTCGCCAGCCGCAGGCGACGGCCACGGCGCACAGCACGAGCACCTGCACGGCCACCAGGACGGCCACCGCGCCGGCCTTGCCGGCCAGCAGCCCACCGCGGCCCAGCGGGCTGGTCGCCAGCAGGCGCAGCACCCCGTTGCGGCGGTCGAAGCCGGTCGCGATGGCCTGGCCGGTGAACGAGGTGGAGACCACCGCCACGGCCAGCACCCCGGCCAGCGCCAGGGAGGTCCGGTCGCCCTCGCCGAGGTCGACCGACGTGGTGCGCGCCGCCGCCACGAGCACGATGACCGGCAGCACGAGGGTCAGCAGCAGTTGCTCGCCGTTGCGCAGGGCCACGCGCGCCTCCAGCCCGGCCTGGCGCAGGGTGCGCCGGAGGAAGGGGGCGGCGCCGCCGCGGGGGGTGAGGTCGAGGGCCGGGCGGGGGACGCTTCCGCCGGCCGGCCCGCTGCGCCCGGGGGAGGCGGCCACGCCTGCGCCGCTCACCGCAGCGTCCGGCCCGTGAGGTCGAGGAACACGTCCTCGAGGGTACGGCGGGCGGCGCCCAGGCCCTGGGGCAGCACGTCGTGGGTGGCGCACCAGGAGGTGACGGTCGCGGCGGTGCGCGGGTCCGCGGGCACGCCGGAGACGACGTAGCGCCCCGGTTCGGGCTCGGCGACCACCGCCCCGGCGGGCAGGGCCGCGGCGAGGGAGCCGGTGGGCAGTCCCGAGCGCGCGCCGAAGGTGAGGGCGGCGGCCCCGCGGGTGAGCTCCTCGGGGGACCCGGCGGCCACCACGCGGCCGTGGTCGACGACGACGACCTCGTCCGCCAGCCGCTCGGCCTCCTCCATGAGGTGGGTGGTCAGCAGCACGGCCACGCCGGCGTCGCGCGCCTCGCGCACCACGTCCCAGACGGCCAGGCGGGCCTGCGGGTCCAGCCCGGAGCTGGGCTCGTCCAGGAAGAGCAGCTCGGGGCGCCCCACGAGGGCGCACGCCAGCGCGAGGCGTTGGCGCTGACCGCCCGAGAGCCGGCGCACGCGGGTGCGGGCGAAGGAGGTCAGCCCCAGGCGCTCGGCCAGCGGGCCGACCGGCAGCGGGTCGCTGTGCAGGCCGGCGAGGTGGCGCAGCGCCTCCAGGGCGCCCACCCCGGTGGGCAGCCCGCCGTCCTGCAGCACGACGCCCACCCGGGGGCGCAGGGCGGCCCCGTCGGTGGCCGGGTCGCGGTCGAGGACCCGAAGCGTCCCGGAGTCGACGCGGCGCAGCCCTTCGCAGCAGGCGACGGTCGTGGTCTTGCCCGCGCCGTTGGGGCCCAGCAGGGCGGTCACCCGGCCGCGGCGCGCGGTGAAGCTCAGCCCGTCCAGGACGGCGGTGCCGCCGTAGCTCTTGCGCAGCGCGCGCGCCTCGACCGCGAGGTCCGCGGCGTCGCCGGGCGCGGGGGCGGTGGGGGAGGAGGGGGCGGCGGCCACGGGGCACGAGTCTACGAGCCGCGGTAGTAGCCGCGGTCCGTCGCGGACGTGTCCCACCTCACCCCTGGCGGCCCAGGCCGGGCGGGGGCCCGCGTTCCGCGCGGAGGAGCATTTAGGTAACATGGACGTTGTGGAAATGGTGAGGGTCACCTCACCCCGGGCGCGTGCCGGGGGTGAGCAGAGCGCCGCTGAGCTGCGCACGCGCACCCGCGTGCACGCCGCAGTGGCCGAGCTGGGCCCGGTCAGCGCGGCCCGCATCGCCACCCTGCTCGGCCTGAGCGGTCCCGCGGTGCGCCGGCACCTGGACGCGATGGTCGCCGAGGGCGTCCTGGAGACGCGCGAGCCGCGCCCCGCCCAGCGCCGCGGCCGCGGCCGGCCCGCGCGCGAGTTCGTCGTCTCCTCCGCCGGGCACGACTCCATGGCGGCCGGCTACGACGACCTGGCCCTGGCCGCGCTGACCTACCTGGCCCAGGTGCAGGGGCCCGAGGCCGTCGCCGCCTTCGCCGAGCAGCGCTTCGCCGCGCTGGAGGCTCGCCTGTCGGCCGTCCTGCCGGCCGGTGCCTCCACATCCGAGCGCGTCGAGGCCCTGGCCCAGGCCCTGGCCGCTCAGGGCTTTTCGGCCTCGGCCCGACCGGTGGGGGGCGGAACAGGCGCCGAGGGGACGCAGTTGTGCCAGGGGCACTGCCCCGTGCGCCGCGTCGCCGAGGCCTTCCCCGAGCTGTGCGAGGCCGAGCGGCGCGCGTTCGAGCGGGTCCTGGGCACGCGCGTGCAGCGCCTGGCCACGCTGGCCCACGGCGACCACGTGTGCACCACGCACGTCCCGCACGGCCCGCCGCACGAGGCCCCGCCGGGTCGAGGCCCGCAGGACCAGGGCCCCCGCCGGGGCCCGTACCAGACTCCCCTCGCCGTCACCACCGCGGGGAACCAGACGCCGACGGAAGGACGACGACTGTGACCGACACCGTGTCTGACACCCAGACCACCGACCTGGCGGGACCGCCGGAGCTCGAGGGCCTGGGCAAGTACCGCTACGGGTGGGCCGACTCCGACAGCGCCGGCTCCACCGCGCGCCGCGGGCTGTCCGAGGAGGTCGTGCGCGACATCTCGGCGAAGAAGGGCGAGCCCGAGTGGATGCTGCAGATGCGCCTGAAGGCGCTGAAGCTGTTCTACCGCAAGCCCATGCCCAACTGGGGCTCGGACCTCACCGGCATCGACTTCGACAACATCAAGTACTTCGTGCGCTCCACGGAGAAGCAGGCCACCAGCTGGGACGAGCTGCCCGAGGACATCAAGAACACCTACGACCGCCTGGGCATCCCGGAGGCCGAGAAGCAGCGCCTCATCGCCGGCGTCGCCGCGCAGTACGAGTCGGAGGTCGTCTACCACCAGATCCGCGAGGACCTGGAGGAGAAGGGCGTCATCTTCGTCGACACCGACACCGGCCTGCGCGAGCACGAGGAGCTCTTCAAGGAGTACTTCGGCACCGTCATCCCCGTCGGTGACAACAAGTTCGCCTCGCTGAACACCGCGGTGTGGTCCGGCGGCTCCTTCATCTACGTGCCCCCGGGCGTCCACGTCGACATCCCGCTGCAGGCCTACTTCCGGATCAACACCGAGAACATGGGCCAGTTCGAGCGGACGCTGATCATCGCCGACGAGGGCTCGTACGTGCACTACGTCGAGGGCTGCACCGCGCCGATCTACCAGTCCGACTCGCTGCACTCGGCGGTCGTGGAGATCGTCGTGAAGAAGAACGCCCGCGTGCGGTACACGACCATCCAGAACTGGTCCAACAACGTCTACAACCTGGTGACCAAGCGCGCCACGGCCGCCGAGGGCGCCACCATGGAGTGGATCGACGGCAACATCGGCTCCAAGGTGACGATGAAGTACCCGGCGATCTACCTCATGGGCGAGCACGCCAAGGGCGAGACGCTGTCCATCGCGATGGCCGGTGAGGGCCAGCACCAGGACGCGGGCGCCAAGATGGTGCACGCCGCGCCGCACACCGCCAGCTCGATCGTCTCCAAGTCGATCGCCCGCGGTGGCGGGCGCACCTCCTACCGCGGCCTCATCCAGGTCCTGGAGGGGGCGCACCACTCGGCCTCGACGGTGCGCTGCGACGCGCTGCTGGTCGACACCATCTCCCGCTCGGACACGTACCCGTACAACGACATCCGCGAGGACGACGTCGTCATGGGGCACGAGGCGACCGTCTCCAAGGTGAGCGACGACCAGCTCTTCTACCTCATGAGCCGCGGCATGGCCGAGGACGAGGCCATGGCCATGATCGTCCGTGGTTTCATCGAGCCCGTGGCGCGCGAGCTGCCCATGGAGTACGCGCTGGAACTGAACCGCCTGATCGAGCTGCAGATGGAAGGGGCCGTCGGCTGATGACCGCCGTCGACGAGACGAAGACCGACCCGGCGGCGGGTTCCCCCGTCAACACCGCCCGGGCGCACAGCCACGGTGCCGGCGTGGTGCCGGACGCCAGCCGCGCCGAGCGCGTGACGTCCTTCGACGTCGCCGACTTCGCCGTGCCCACCGGCCGCGAGGAGGAGTGGAAGTTCTCGCCGCTGCGCGAGTTCGCCCCCCTGTTCGAGGCCGCCCCCGCCGGCTCCGCCCGGGTCGAGGTCACCGCGCCCGACGCGGTGGTGCACCGCACCGGCACGCTGCAGGAGGTGGGCGCCGGCACGGCGTTCACCCCCGGTGACCGGATCGCGGCCGCCGGCTGGGCCGCCACCACCGAGGCGCACCTGGTCTCCGTCCCGGCCGAGGCCGAACTGGACGCCCCCGTGCTGGTGGCGGTGCGCGGCACCGCCGGCAGCACCACGTCCGGGCACCTGGTCGTCGAGGCCGGCCACCACGCCAAGGCCCTCGTCGTCGTGGCGCACACCGGCTCCGGCGCCCACCGCGGCGGCGTGGAGGTGCGTGCCGGCGACGGCTCCGACCTGACCGTCGTGACGCTGCAGGAGTGGGACGCCGACGCCGTGCACGTCGGCCAGCACGACGTCCTGGTCGGGCGCGACGCCCGAGTGCGGCACATCGCCGTCAGCCTCGGCGGCAAGGCGGTGCGGGTGTCCACCAACGTGCGCTACGCCGCACCCGGTGGCGACGCGCAGGCCCTGGGCGTCTACTTCGCGGACGCCGGCCAGCACCTGGAGCACCGCCTGTTCGTCGACCACGAAGCCACGAACTGCAAGAGCTACGTGGAGTACAAGGGCGCCCTGCAGGGCGCCGACGCGCACGCGGTGTGGATCGGTGACGTCCTCATCCGCGCCGCCGCCGAGGGCACCGAGACCTACGAGCTCAACCGCAACCTGGTCCTCACCGACGGCGCGCGCGCCGACTCGGTGCCGAACCTGGAGATCGAGACCGGTGAGATCGTCGGGGCGGGCCACGCCTCGGCGACCGGCCGCTTCGACGACGAGCAGCTGTTCTACCTGCAGGCGCGCGGCATCCCCGAGGACGAGGCCCGCCGGCTGGTGGTGCGCGGCTTCTTCGCCGGCATCGTCGAGCGCATCGGCGTGCCGGAGATCTCCGAGCGACTCATGACCACGATCGAGACCGAGCTCGCCGCCACCGCCCTGGCCGGCGCGAGCAGCACCGAGGAGAACTGATGCCCACGCTGGAGATCCGCGACCTGCACGTCACGGTCGACGAGGCCGACGGCGGCACCAAGGAGATCCTCCGCGGTGTCGACCTCACCCTGAAGTCGGGCGAGGTGCACGCGGTCATGGGCCCGAACGGGTCCGGCAAGTCGACCCTGGCGTACTCCATCGCCGGCCACCCCAAGTACACCGTCACCGGTGGCTCGGTGACGTTGGACGGCGAGGACGTGCTGGCGATGAGCGTCGACGAGCGCGCCCGCGCCGGCCTGTTCCTGGCCATGCAGTACCCCGTCGAGGTCCCCGGTGTGACGGTGTCGAACTTCCTGCGCACCGCCAAGACCGCCATCGACGGCGAGGCGCCGAAGCTCCGCACCTGGGTCAAGGACGTCAAGCAGGCGATGGACGACCTGAAGATGGACCCCACCTTCGCCGAGCGCAACGTCAACGAGCACTTCTCCGGCGGTGAGAAGAAGCGCCACGAGATCCTGCAGATGGAGCTGCTCAAGCCGAAGTTCGCGGTCCTGGACGAGACCGACTCCGGCCTGGACGTCGACGCGCTGAAGGTCGTCTCCGAGGGCGTCAACCGCGCCCTGGCGAGCACCGGCCCCGGCGTGCTCCTGATCACCCACTACACGCGGATCCTGCGCTACATCAAGCCGCAGTTCGTCCACGTCTTCGTCGAGGGCCGCGTCGCCGAGCAGGGTGGTCCCGAGCTCGCCGACTCCCTCGAGGAGACCGGTTACGACCGCTTCCTCACCCGCGCCTGAGACCCCGGAGGTCGTCGTGAGCGACACCACCACCCAGAGCACCGAGCAGCCCGCCGAGCAGCCCGCCGCCCCCGCGGCGGCGGGCCCGGTCCCCGCCCCCGTGGAGGAGGTGGAGGAGGCCCTCAAGGACGTCGTGGACCCCGAGCTGGGCATCAACGTCGTCGACCTCGGCCTGATCTACGGGCTGTCGGTGTCCGAGGAGAACGTGGCCACCATCGACATGACGCTCACCAGCGCGGCGTGCCCGCTGACCGACGTCATCGAGGACCAGACCCGGCAGGCGCTGACCGACGTGGTCGCCGACCACCGCATCAACTGGGTGTGGATGCCGCCGTGGGGGCCGGAGAAGATCACCGACGACGGGCGTGAGCAGCTGCGCGCGCTCGGCTTCAACGTCTGAGACGACAACGCCCGGGAACGACGCCTGAGCGTTCCCACCCGCGACCTCGACCGGGGGCCGGCCGCCACAGCGGCCGGCCCCCGGTCGCGTCCCGTCCCCACGCACGGGCCTCCCCGCGGGGCTCACCCCTCCTGCTCGGGGTCCTCGCCCGGGCCGTGCTCGAGCCCGCGCGCGGCCAGCGCCTCGCTGACCGCCTCGGCGTGCGCCACGGTGCGCACCACCGCCGGCACCAGCACCGCCCGCGGGTTCCGCTGCAGGCCGCGGGCCGCGGCAGCGTCGCGCGCGTCGGCGAGCAGCCCCGCCACCACCGGCACCCCCGCCACGGCCACCGTGAACGTCAGCGCCACCTGCTCGGGGTGCACCCCCACCCGCCGCAGCGGCCGGGCTGCCTGCGCCACGGCGTCCAGCAGCACCGGGACCGGGGTGGTCGCGGTCACCGCGGCCGCCGCCCACAGGCACCCCACGAGCCCGGCGAGCACCGCCGCAGCCCGCGCCGGGCCCTGCGACCACACCTGGAACGCCCCCAGCGCCACCAGAACCCACGCCAGCGAGCGCAGCTGCCCGGCCAGGTAGCTCGGCCGCAGCCCGGCGCTCAGCGCCGCACCGGCGACCACGGCGCACACCCCCGCCAGGACCAGCGCCGCGGGCACCGGCGCCAGCAGCCACCGGGTCAGGCCCGTGGCCAGCCCGACGCCCACCAGCGCCAGGAGCTTCGCGCCCGCGCCGGCGCGGTGCAGCCAGGAGGTGCCCGGTTGCAGCCGGCCCAGCAGGGGCGCCGCCGTCGCCAGCCCGCGACGTCGGTGCGACCACCTCACGCGCCGGCCCGGTACGCGGCCACGACCTCGGCGGCCGGTCCGTCGGCGACCAGCCGTCCGCCCTCCAGCCACAGCGCCCGCCGCGTGCGGGCGGCCAGGTCCAGGTCGTGGGTGGCCACCACCAGCTGCGCCGGCGAGCTCAGCAGCACGTCCGCCACGCGCCGGGCGTTGCGCAGGTCCAGCAGCGTCGTCGGCTCGTCGCACGCCAGCACCGCCGGGCCGGTGGCCAGGACCGCCGTCAGGGCCAGCAGCTGGCGTTGCCCCGACGACAGCCGGCGCACCCCGGCGTCGGCGCCCTCGGCCAGCCCCTGCTCCGCCAGCAGCGCTCGGGCCCGGGGCTCCCGCTCACGCCGGGGCACCCCGGCGCGGCGCAGCGACAGGACCACGTCTTCCAGCGGGGTGGGCATGACCACCTGCGCGTCGGGGTCGGGGAAGACGAACCCCACCCGCCGGCGCACCGCGGCCAGGGCGAGCTCCGGCTGCAGGCCGTCGACCTCCACGGTGCCCGCCGAGGGCAGCACCAGGCCGTTGAGCAGGCGCAGCAGCGTGGACTTGCCCGAGCCGTTGGGACCGACCAGCGCGATCGAGGGTTCGGCGAGGTCCACGCTCAGCGGGTGCAGGACCACCCGGGCCCCGGCGCGCACCTCGGCCCCCGACAAGCGGATCACGCCGGCCCGCCCGGCCCGGGCACGGCCGTCCCGCTCAGCGGCCCAGCAGCAGCCGCGGGGAGGCGCGGTGCACCGCGGTGGCCACCACGACGGCCACGACGGCCTTGACGAGGTCGCCGGGCACGTAGCGCAGCGATGCGACCGCCGCCTCGCCCGGCTCCAGGCCGCCGGCCAGCGCCATGCCCGGCACCCCGCCGGCGTGCACGACGGCGATCCCGCCCAGCAGGCAGCCCGCGACGGCACCGGCCAGCGGTGCCCGGCGGCGGGCGCCGGCGCGCGCCAGCGCCCCGGTGACCAGCGCCCCGGCGGGGTAGGCCAGCAGGAACCCGGCGCTGGGACCGGCCAGGACCGCCAGCCCCGCCGCTCCGCCGGCGAACACCGGCAGCCCGGCCAGGCCCAGGACCAGGTACACCAGCGCCGCCAGCGCGCCCCGCCAGGGCCCCAGCACCGTCCCGCACAGCATCAGGCCCAGCGTCTGCAGGGTGATCGGCACGCCGAGCGGGCCGACCGGCAGCGCCGGCGTCAGCGCCAGCGCGGCCACGAGTGCGGCGAAGACGGCCACCAGGGCCAGGTCACGGGTGCGGCCGGCCGGGCGGCGCACGTCGTCGAGCGCCCCGCCCGCCGCCTCGCGGGGGGGACGGCGGGACACGTCGGGGCGGGTTCCGGCGGCTGCCCGCGCGGCGGCGCGCGCCGGCGACCGGCGCAGGGGGGATGGCATGGCGTGACGGTAGCGGACCGGCGTGCGGGTGCGGGGCGCACGCGGGTGGTCGGGACGGGCCGGCGCGCGAACGCCCTAGGATGGTGCCGTCCCCGACCTCCCGTCCGCTGAGAGCTGCCCCCGTGATCGTCGCGACCGACATCGAACTGCGTGCGGGAGCCCGGCTCCTGATGGAGGGCGTGAACTTCCGCGTCGCCGCCGGCGACCGCATCGGCCTGGTGGGCCGCAACGGCGCCGGCAAGACCACCTTGACAAAGGTGCTGGCCGGTGAGGCCCAGCCCGCCTCCGGCACCGTGACCCGTTCCGGTGAGATCGGCTACCTGCCGCAGGACCCGCGCGCCGGGGACCCGGAGATGCTCGCCCGCGACCGCATCCTGGCCGCCCGCGGCCTGGACGAGGTCATCACGCGCCTGCGGCGCGCCGAGCAGGACATGGCCAGCGAGGACCCCAAGGTCCGGGACCGGGCGATGGACCGCTACACCAAGCTCGACGCGCGGTTCGTGGCCATGGGCGGTTACACCGCCGAGAGCGAGGCGGCGCGCATCTGCGCGAACCTCAACCTGCCCGAACGCATCCTGGACCAGCCGCTGAAGACCCTCTCGGGCGGTCAGCGCCGGCGCGTGGAACTGGCCCGCATCCTCTTCTCGGCCAGCGAGACGCTGCTGCTGGACGAACCCACCAACCACCTGGACGCCGACTCCATCGCCTGGCTGCGCGACCACCTCAAGAGCTACTCCGGCGGCCTGATCGTCATCAGTCACGACGTCGAGCTGCTGGAGGTCGTCGTCAACCGGGTGTTCCACCTGGACGCCAACCGCGCCACGATCGACGTCTACAACGTGGGCTGGAAGAGCTACCTCAAGCAGCGCGAGACCGACGAGAAGCGCCGCCAGCGCGAGCGCGCCAACGCCGAGAAGAAGGCCGGTGCCCTCATGGCGCAGGCCGACAAGATGCGCGCCAAGGCCACCAAGGCGGTGGCCGCGCAGAACATGGCCAAGCGTGCCGAGCGCCTGGTCAGCGGCCTGGAGGACGTCCGGGCCCAGGACAAGGTCGCCAAGCTGCGCTTCCCCAAGCCCGCGCCCTGCGGCAAGACCCCCTTGACGGCGCAGGGGTTGTCGAAGTCCTACGGCTCGCTGGAGATCTTCACCGGGGTGGACCTGGCCATCGACCGCGGCAGCCGCGTGGTCATCCTGGGCCTGAACGGCGCGGGCAAGACGACGCTGCTGCGCATGCTGGGCGGGGTGGAGCAACCGGACACCGGCCGGATCATCGGCGGCCACGGCGTGAAGATCGGCTACTACGCCCAGGAGCACGAGACCCTGGACGTGGATCGGACCGTGCTGGAGAACATGCGCTCGGCGTCCCCCGACCTGGACGACACCCGGGTGCGCACCGTGCTGGGCTCCTTCCTGTTCTCCGGCGACGACGTCGACAAGCCCGCCGGGGTGCTCTCCGGTGGGGAGAAGACCCGCCTGGCGCTGGCCACCCTCGTCGTCTCCAGCGCCAACGTGCTGCTGCTGGACGAGCCGACGAACAACCTGGACCCGGCCAGCCGTGCGGAGATCCTGGACGCGCTGCGGCACTACGAGGGTGCCGTGGTGCTCGTCACCCACGACGAGGGGGCCGTGGAGGCTCTGGACCCCGAGCGCGTCGTGCTGCTGCCCGACGGCGTCGAGGACCTCTGGAACGCCTCCTACGCCGAGCTCGTCTCGCTCGCCTGACGCGCGCCCGGGCGAGGTCCCGGGACCTCGCCCGGCACTCGTGGACGCGTTCGAGTGGCCGATCGCGCCACAGGTGGTGACCATGGTGGGCGTCGGCGACGACGTGGAGGAGGTCGGTGTGACCGAGGCGGTCAAGCGGGGATCCCGGTTGAGCGGGACGGAACGCGCGCAGCTCGCCGAGGAGCTGTCGAAGGGGTACGCGGAGGGCAAGAGCATCCGTGCCCTGGCGGAGGAGGCCGGGCGCTCGTACGGCTTCGTCCACCGGCTGCTCAGTGAGAGCGAGGTCTCGCTGCGCAGCAGGGGTGGCGCCACCCGGGGGCGCACCAAGCAGCACCCGGAGCCCGAGCAGCGGGCGAGTTGAGCCCGGGCCGTGGACGGGGCCTCCGGCCGCTCACAGCGAGCGGTCGGCGCCCCCGTCCACGGTCAGGGACGCCCCGGTGACGTAGGAGGCCGCCGGGGACAGCAGGAACACCGCAGCGCGCGCGAACTCGTCGGGCAGACCGGCCCGGCGCAGCGGGACCGCGCCGAGCCCGTCGCCGTCCGGCGAGGCGGGCTCCTCGAACTCCAGGGGCGAGTCGGACTCGACCCGGCCCACGAGCACGTTGTTGATCCGGATCCCGCGCGGGCCCAGCTCGTCGGCCAGGGCCTTGGCGGCCATCGCCAGGCCGGGTCGCAGCCCGTTGGCGACCCCGGCCTCCTGGTCGGGGCTGCGCACGGTGCTCGACAGCAGCATCACCAGCGAGGCGCCCTCGCCGGTGGCGGCCTTGGCCACCGAGCGCGCCAGCCGCAGCGGACCCAGCAGGCTGGCCTCGAACGCCTCGCGCCACGAGGCGTCGGTGGCCTCCAGCACGGACGAGGTGGGCGGCGTGCCGCAGGAGACGACGGCCCCGTCCAGGCGCCCGAAGCGGGCGTTGGCGGCGGCGACCAGGCGCGTCTCGGTACCGGGCTCGGCGATGTCGCCGGGGACCAGCAGCATCCGCTCGGGGGAACCGATGCCGCCGGCGACGGCGGCCAGCTCCTCGGGGTCGCCGGCCGACAGCACCAGCAGCGCTCCCTCGTCGGCGAGCACCTGCGCGCAGGAGCGCCCCAGTCCGGTGGAGGCACCGGAAACGATGTAGACGCGGTCGCTCAGGCCAAGGTCCATGACCACATTGTTGCGCAGGGTGGCTAGTGAGCCACGCAGCATCACCACTCGGCGGTGCGTCGCGGGGTGCTCAGCGCTGCGGACGTGCCGATGCGTCCACGGCGAGGTCCTCGGCCTCCTCATCGCTGCCCCGGCGCACCGGGCGTGCCGAGCGCGCTGGGCGGGCCGGCCCGCGCCGCCGCGCGGCGGGTGGGGGAACCGGCCCGGAGGGCCCGCCCGGTGCCCCCGCGGCACCGTCCGGCACCTCCCGCACCGGCAGCGCCCGTGCCTGCAGCTCGCGACGGCCCGCCACGACCCAGACCACCAGCGCCGTCAGCGCGAACCCGTACCACTGCACCGTGTACGCCAGGTGCGGCCCCTCGTCGACCCCGGGGCGCTCGGGCAGGGCCGGTGCCGGCACCGCGGAAGGCGCCTCCGCGGCGAGCACCGCGTACCCGCCCCGCAGCGCCGGCGCCCCCGCGGAAGACGTCACCTCGGCCACCGGGCCGGCGGCGACGGACGAGACCTGCCCGCCGGGCACCGTGCTGTCACGGGCCGCCTCCCAGCCGCGCACCCGTGCCGTGACGGTGACCGTTCCCCGCGGCGGTGCCGGCACGGCGTCCGGCGCCCGAGTGGTGCTGCCGGCCGGGACCCAGCCGCGGTCCACCAGCAGGGCCGTGCCGTCACCCAGCACGAGCGGCACCAGCACGTCGTAGCCGATCGCCTCCCCGTGCTGGCGGTTGCGCACCAGGACGGTGGCGTCGGCGTCGTAGGTGCCGCTGACGCGCACGGGCGTCCACACGTCCTCCTCCGCCGGGGGCGAGCCGTCCGCCGGCAGGACGGTGTCCAGGGCGACGGGGGTGGCGTCGTAGTTGCTCACCAGCGGCGCGTTGGCGGCCAGCCGGGACTGGCGCCGGTGCCACTGCCACTGGCCCAGCAGCAGGCACACCACGGCCACGGCCACGGCCAGGCCCAGCCCGCGCCGCCAGCCCGGCTCGCGCAGCAACCCCAGCACGCCGCGAGCGCCGGTGCCGGCCGGTGGTCGGGCGGTGCCCGCTCCGGGCGGGGCAGCGGGCGCGCTCACGGGGTCAGGGCGTCGACGCCGACGACCTCCCGCAGGAAGCCGCGGGCGCCGAGGAACTGCGCGAGGTGCTCGCGGTGCTGCCCGCACGCCAGCCACGTCTTGCGCCGCTCGGGCGTGTGCAGGCTGGGGTTGTTCCACCGCAGGCCGAAGTCGGCGGGGGAGGTGCAGCCGCGGGCGCTGCAGACGAGGTCGGACGGCGGTTCGTGCCCCGGTTCCCCGGCGGAGCCTCGTGCGCCCGGCGCCGCGGGGACGGCTGGAGTGTCCACGGCGCCAGTCTCGCACCGCCGCGGCGCCCGGTCGACGTGCGGCGGCGCACCGGCCGCGGCCCGTGCCCGCACGAGCGCCGCCCGGCTCAGGAGGCCCGCTCCGAGCGCCCACCGGCGGGTGCACCCGGTGCACCGGACGCGTCGTCACCGGGGGAGCGCACCGAGGTGATGCGTGCTTCGAGGGCGGGCAGGTCGCGCACCGGCGCGTCCGGGACGTCGAAGGACTGCGGCGGCGGCCCCTTGGACTCCCGGCCGGCGTTGGCCAGCACGACGGCGACGTAGGGCAGGAAGAGGGCGCCGGCCACGAAGAGCCAGCGGGTCCAGTGGTCGACCAGGACGAACAGCACGAAGCAGGCCGTGCGGATCACCATGGAGACGACGTACTTGCGGTAGCGCACGCCGAGGTCGTCGGTGTGGGCGGTGGGGGCGGCGGTGATCCGGTAGACGCCGGCGGGGTCCGTGTGAGCGGTGTGCCCGCCGGCGGGGGTGGGGTGCGAGGGCACGACGCCCACGGTAAGCCCGGGGTACGACACCCGCCCCCGCTGCGAGCGCCGGCCGCGGTCGCCGGGCCGCGGGCCCCGGCGATGCGTTAGCTTTCCTCCCCGTGCCCGACGCCACCCCCGACGCAACCCCCGACGCCCCGTCCGCAGCCGCCACGAGGCCCGCGGCGAGCCCCGCCGCTCAGGCACCCGGCGAGCAGCGCACCCCGCGCAGCGTCCTGGTCACCGGCGGCAACCGCGGCATCGGCCTGGCCGTGGCGCGCGCCTTCGCCGCCCGGGGCGACCGGGTCGCGGTGACGCACCGCTCCGGAGAGGTCCCCGAGGGCCTGCTGGGGGTGCGCGCCGACGTCACCGACGGCGCCTCCCTGGACGCCGCGTTCGCCGAGGTGGAGCAGGCGCACGGGCCCGTCGAGGTGCTCGTCGCCAACGCCGGGATCACCCGCGACCAGCTGCTCATGCGCATGGGCGACGACGACTTCGACGCCGTCGTGGACACCAACCTCGCCGGGGCCTGGCGCTGCGCCCGCCGGGCGGTGCGCGGCATGGTGCGCGCCAAGCGCGGCCGCATCGTGTTCGTCTCCAGCGTCGTGGGCCTGTACGGCTCGCCCGGGCAGACGAACTACGCCGCCAGCAAGTCCGGCATGGTGGGCCTGGCCCGCTCCATCGCCCGCGAGCTGGGCGGGCGCGGCATCACCGCCAACGTCGTGGCGCCCGGGTTCATCGACACCGACATGACGCGCGAGCTGCCCGAGGCCACGCAGGCCGACTACGAGGGCCGCATCCCCGCCGGCCGGTTCGGCGACGTCGACGACGTCGCGCAGGCCGTGCTGTTCCTCGCCGACGCCGGCTACGTCAACGGCGCGGTGCTGC
The DNA here is from genome assembly GCF_050871405.1 of Kineococcus esterisolvens. Classification (NCBI taxonomy): domain Bacteria; kingdom Bacillati; phylum Actinomycetota; class Actinomycetes; order Kineosporiales; family Kineosporiaceae; genus Kineococcus; species Kineococcus esterisolvens. Next base: position 14,269 of record NZ_JBJLRI010000023.1, on the reverse strand, counting down.
CCGTCGACGGCGGCCTCGGCATGGGCCACTGACACCAAGCGAAGGACGGAGAGAGGAACCCATGGGTCTGCTGGACGGCAAGCGGCTGCTCGTCACCGGAGTGCTCACCGACCGCTCGATCGCGTTCGCGGTCGCCCGCGTCGCGCAGGAGGAGGGCGCCGAGGTCGTGCTGTCGTCCTTCGGGCGCCAGATGAAGATCACCTCCACGATCGCCAAGCGGCTGCCGAAGCCCGCACCGGTCGTCGAGCTGGACGCCACCAGCGAGGAGGACCTCGCGGCGCTGGAGTCCCGCGTGCGCGAGCACGTCGACGGCCTGGACGGGGTGCTGCACTCCATCGGCTTCGCGCCCAAGGACGCCATGGGCGGCAACTTCCTGAACACCGAGTGGTCCAGCGTGGCGACCGCGCTGCAGGTCTCGGCGTACTCGCTGAAGTCCATCGCGGTGGCCGCCCTGCCGCTCATGGCGAACGGCGGCTCGGTCGTGGGCCTGACCTTCGACGCGCGCGTGGCCTGGCCGGTCTACGACTGGATGGGCGTGGCCAAGGCCGCGTTCGAGTCCACCGCCCGCTACCTGGCCCGCGACCTGGGCCCGAAGGGCGTGCGCGTCAACGTCGTCTCGGCCGGCCCGCTGCGCACCACCGCGGCGACCTCCATCCCCGGCTTCGAGACCCTCGAGGGCACCTGGGGCGAGCGCTCCCCGCTGGGCTGGGACGTGACCGACACCGAGCCGCCGGCGCGCGCCGCCCTGGCGCTGATGTCGGACTGGTTCCCGGCCACGACCGGCGAGATGATCCACGTCGACGGCGGCTTCCACGCCATGGGGTCCTGACGGGCCGTGGGCGAGCAGCCCCCGCCCTCCGGCGGCCGGCGCCTGGTGGTGGTGGCCGTCTGCATGGTGGTCGTCGTCGCCGGGCTGGTGGCCCTGGCCACCTGGGCCAGCGGCAACGGCTGAGCACGCCCGCCGGGGCCCGGAGCGGACCGGTCGGCGAGGGGCGGTGGTGCCCGCGGGGCGACCCGCAGGCACCACCACCCCTCAGCGACCGGCCGGGGCCGCGCCGGTGGACGGCGTGCGGGCCAGGGCCTCGTCGGCCAGGTCGGCGTCCTCCACGTCCTCGCGGGTGATGCCCAGCAGCGGCAGGACGGCGTCCAGGTAGGGCACGTTGAGCGCGGCGTCGGCCTGCTCGCGCACCACGGGCTTGGCGTTGAAGGCGATGCCCAGGCCCGCGGCGCCGATCATGTCCAGGTCGTTGGCGCCGTCGCCGATGGCGACGGTGCGGTGCAGCGGCAGCCCCTCGGCGGCGGCGAACTCGCGCAGGGCCGCCGCCTTGGCGGCGCGGTCCACCACCGGGCCCAGCAGCCGGCCGGTGAAGCGCCCGTGCACCACCTGGAGCCGGTTGGCGCGCACGTGCGCGATGCCCAGCTCCGCGGCCAGCGGGCCCACGACCTCCAGGAACCCGCCGGAGACCAGCGCGAGGGTGAACCCCAGCCGGTGCAGCGTGCGGCACAGCGTGCGCGCCCCCGGTGTCAGCACGACCGCCTCGCGCACCCGCTCGACCACGGAGGTGTCCAGGCCCTCCAGGCACGCGACGCGCTGCAGCAGGGAGGCGGCGAAGTCGATCTCGCCGCGCATGGCGCGCTCGGTGACGGCGGCCACCTCCGCCTCACGCCCGGCGTGCGCGGCCAGCAGTTCGATCACCTCCTGGCGGATCAGGGTGGAGTCGACGTCCATGACGACCAGGCGCCGCCCCATCCGGGCCAGGCCGCCGGGGGAGACGGCGGCGTCCAGGCCGTGCCGGCCGGCCTCGGCGGCCAGCGCCCGTCGCAGGTCCAGGACCTCCTCGGCGGTGGCGTCCACCGACACGTCGAACTCGACGCTGGTCACGGGGGTGGAGGACATGCGCCGCACGCGGTCCACGTTGGCGCCGCGCTCGGCGAGCACCGCGGTGGTGCGGGCGATGGCCGCCGGGCGCAGCGGGGCGCCCAGCAGCGTCACGTGCAGCCGCCGCGGGCGCGCCGCCGGTGCGGCGGGCTCGCGCACGGTGCAGGTCACCTCCAGGCCGTGCGGCTCGCCCCAGCCGGCCAGCGCCGAGGCCACCGCCGCCGGCTCCGCGGTGCCCACGAGCACGGCCAGCGTCAGCACGCCGCCGACGACGACCTGCTCGACGTCGAGGACCTGCGCGTCGGTGCCGGCCAGTTCGGTGAACAGCGCGGAGGTCACCCCGGGGCGGTCGGCGCCGGTGACGGTCACGAGGAGGGCGGGTCCACCGGCGGGCACTGCGCCCGGGGACGTGTCGTCGAGGGTTCCGGGCACGCGCGGAAGGCTACCGGCCCGCCCGGGGCGGCCGGGTGAACCGGGTGAGCCGGGCGGGCCGCGCGGCGAGCGCTCGCACGCGTCAGGCGCCGGCGTTCTTCTCGTCGCGCCAGGAGAGCCACTGCTGCAGGGGCGCCAGGTCGAAGTCGGGGCCGCCCACGCCGATCGTGAACAGCCGCGTGCCGGCGGCGTGCAGGGCCTCGCCCTTCTCACCGGGGTCGTCCGCGGTGTCGACGCCGGCGGACCGCTCGATCTCGTGCGGGTCGCGACCGATCGCCGCGCAGTGCGCGTCGAGGACCTCGTGCTTGTGCGCGATGGTCTCCGCGTCGCCGAAGCCGTGCCAGATGTCGGCGTGCCGGGCCACGATGCGCAGCGTCTTGCGCTCTCCGCCGCCGCCGATGAGCACCGGGACACGGCGGGTGGGCGCCGGGTTCAGGGCCGCCAGGCGCGACTCGATCAGCGGCAGGTCCTCGGCGAGCTTGTCCAGGCGGGCGCCGGCGGTGCCGAACTCGTAGCCGTACTCGGTGTAGTCCTTCTCGAACCAGCCCGAGCCGATGCCCAGGACCAGGCGCCCGGTGCCGGTGTCGTGCGCGGAGACGTGGTCCACGGTGCGGGCCATGTCCGCCAGCAGCTGGGGGTTGCGGTAGCTGTTGCAGGTGACCAGCGCACCGATCTCGATGCGGCTGGTGGCCTCCGCCCACGCGGCCAGCATCGTCCAGCACTCGAAGTGCAGGCCGTCCGGGTCGCCGTACAGCGGGTAGAAGTGGTCCCAGTTGAAGGCGACGTCCAGGCCCATCTCCTCCGCGCGCGCGGCGGCGGCGCGGATCGCGGGGTAGGGGGCGTGCTGCGGCTGGAGCTGGACGCCGATGCGCACCGGGCGGTCGCCGGCGGCGGGTGCGGGGGAAGTCATGGACCCCGATGCTGCCGCACGGCGCCCCCGGGCGACAGGGGCGCGCCCCACGCGCTCAGGACGGGATCGTCTGCCCCTTGCCGACCACCGTGATGCCCGAGTCGGTGACGGTGAAGCCGCGCGCGCGGTCCTCCTCGGGGTCGACCCCCACGCGGGCGTCCTCGGGCACGATGACGTTCTTGTCGAGAATGGCCCGCTGCACCACCGCGTGCCGGCCCACCTGCACCCCGTCCATGAGGACGGACTCGCTGACGTGCGCCCAGGAGTCCAGGCGCACCTTCGGGGAGACCACCGACTTCTCCACCAGGGCCCCGGAGACGACGGTGCCGGCGGAGATGATGGAGTTCACCGCGTGCCCGTAGGTGCCCTGCCAGCCGTGCACGAACTTCGCCGGCGGGTAGAAGTCCTGCGCGGCGATGATGGGCCACTCGTAGTTGTAGAGGTTGAAGACCGGCAGCACCGAGATGAGGTCCATCTGGGCCTCGAAGTAGGAGTCGATGGTGCCCACGTCGCGCCAGTACGCGCGGTCGCGGTCGGTGGCGCCGGGCACCTCGTTGTCCTTGAAGTCGTACACGCCGGCCAGGCCGCGCTCGACGAAGTCGGGCACGATGTCGCCGCCCATGTCGTGCTTGGAGTCCTCCTCCTCGGCGTCGCGGGTCACCGCGTCCACGAGCGCGTCGGCGTCGAAGACGTAGTTGCCCATCGAGGCCAGCACCTCGTGCGGGGAGTCGGCCAGGCCCTGCGGGTGCTTGGGCTTCTCCAGGAACTGCGCGATCCGGTTGCTGCCCGGCTCGGTCTGGATGACGCCGAACTGGTCGGCCAGCGAGATCGGCTGGCGGATCGCGGCCACCGAGCACGGCGCCCCGGAGGCCACGTGCGCGTCGACCATCTGGGAGAAGTCCATCCGGTACACGTGGTCGGCGCCGACCACCACGACGATGTCGGGGCGCTCGTCGTGGATGAGGTTCATCGACTGGAAGATCGCGTCGGCGCTGCCCAGGTACCAGCGCTTGCCCACGCGCTGCTGCGCCGGCACGGAGGCGATGTAGCTGCCGAAGAGGTTCGACATCCGCCACGACTGCGAGATGTGGCGGTCCAGGCTGTGGGACTTGTACTGCGTCAGCACCACGACCTTGCGGAACCCGGCGTTGACGAGGTTCGACAGGGCGAAGTCGATGAGCCGGTAGGTGCCGCCGAAGGGCACGGCGGGCTTGGCCCGGTCGGCGGTGAGGGGCATCAGCCGCTTGCCCTCCCCGCCGGCGAGGACGATCGCGAGGACGTTGGGTGCAGCCACGAGGGGCACGATAGGGCCGCGACCGCCACGATGCCCGGGAAACGCCCCGCGCGTCGTCGCCGGAGCCCGCTCGCGGGCCCGTCGGGCGGGCGCGGAGCGGACCGGACGAGCACGAGGAGCGAGCATGCGCGTGGACCTGCTGACCAGGGAGTACCCGCCGGAGGTGTACGGCGGCGCCGGGGTGCACGTGGCCGAGCTGGTGCGCGCGCTGCGCGCCGTCGAGGGCGGCCCGGAGGTGCTCGTGCGCTGCTTCGGCGCCCCCCGCGAGGAGGAGGGCGTCACCGCCTACGGCGAGCCGGTGGAGCTGGCCGGCGCCAACGCGGCGCTGCGCACCCTGGGGGTGGACCTGCCGATGGCCGCGGGCACCGCCGGGGCGGACCTGGTGCACTCGCACACCTGGTACGCCAACACCGCCGGGCACCTGGCCTCCCTGCTGCACGGGGTCCCGCACGTGGTGACCGCGCACAGCCTGGAGCCGCTGCGGCCGTGGAAGGCCGAGCAGCTCGGCGGCGGCTACGCCCTGTCCAGCTGGGCCGAGCGCACCGCCTTCGAGGCCGCGGCCGGCGTGATCGCCGTCAGCGCCGGCATGCGCGCGGACATCCTGCGCAGCTACCCGGCCCTGGACCCGGCGAAGGTTCACGTGGTGCACAACGGCATCGACGCGACCGAGTGGACCCCCGTGGACGGCCGCGACCTCGTGCGCGCCAACGGCGTGGACCCCGACCGGCCCAGCGTCGTCTTCGTCGGGCGCATCACCCGCCAGAAGGGGCTGCCGCACCTGCTGCGCGCCGCCGCCCAGCTGCCGCCTCAGGTGCAGCTGGTGCTGTGCGCCGGCGCCCCCGACACCCCCGAGATCGCCGCCGAGGTGGCCGGTCTGGTCGGCGAGCTGCAGCAGCAGCGCTCCGGCGTGGTCTGGCTGGACCGGCACCTGTCGCGCCAGGAGCTGCTGCAGCACCTGTCGCAGGCCACCGTGTTCGTGTGCCCGTCGGTGTACGAGCCCCTCGGGATCGTCAACCTGGAGGCCATGGCGTGCGGCGCCGCCGTGGTCGGCACCGCCACCGGTGGCATCCCCGAGGTCGTGCGCGACGGCGAGACCGGCTGGCTGGTGCCCATCGAGCAGGTCGCCGACGGCACCGGTGCCCCCGTGGACCCCGAGCGCTTCGTCGCCGACCTGGCCGCCGCGCTGGCCGAGGCCGTCTCCGACCCCGACCGCGCCCGCGAGCGCGGCGCAGCCGGGCGCCGGCGCGCCGTGGAGGACTTCAGCTGGTCGGCGATCGCCGGCCGCACCCTCGAGGTGTACGAGTCGGTCCTCTGAGACAGCATCGCCCCATGCCGCCCACCGCACCGCCCCACGTCCCCCGCTCCTCCCGGGTGGTGGCGGTGGAACCGGTCCTGCCCCCGCACCGCTACGGGCAGGCCGAGATCGCCGAGCAGCTGGCGCCCCTGCTGGCCCCCGAGGGCCCGCGGCGCCAGCTGCTGCACCGCCTGCACGCCGCCTCCGGCGTCCAGCACCGGCACCTGGCGCTGCCGCTGGAGCGCTACGCCCGCCTGGGTTCGTTCACCGCGGCCAACGCCGAGTTCGCCGAGATCGGCCTGGACCTGGCCGAGCGGGCCCTGAAGGGTGCGCTGGCGACCGCGGGCGTGACCCCGGAGGAGGTGGACTTCCTGCTGTTCACCACCGTCACCGGCGTCGGGGCCCCCTCGCTGGACGCCGCCCTGGCGGTGCGCTGCGGTCTTCGGCCCACCGTGAAGCGGCTGCCCTCGTTCGGCCTCGGCTGCGCCGCCGGGGCGGCGGGGCTGGCGCGCGTGGACGACTACCTCGCAGGCCACCCCGGCCAGGTCGGGGTGCTGGTCTCGGTGGAGCTGTGCTCGCTGACGCTGCAGCGCGAGGACGGCTCCACCGCCAACCTCGTCGCCAGCGGCCTGTTCGGCGACGGTGCGAGCGCCGTCGTGCTGGCCGGTGCCGACCGGGCAGCCGGCACGCCCGGGTGGGACGTGCTGGGCTCCCGCAGCCGGCTGTACCCGGGCACCGCCGACGCACTCGGCTGGGACGTGGGCAGCTCCGGGCTGAGCATCGTGCTGGCCGCCGACCTGCCCGACCTGCTGGCCGCCGAGCTCGGCGCCGAGGTGCGCGCCCTGCTGGGTGAGCACGGGCTGGACCCGGACGGGGTGCGGCGCTGGGTCGTGCACGCCGGGGGACCGAAGGTGCTGCGCGCCGTGGCCGGCGCGCTCGACCTGGCCGACGGGCCCACCGGGGCGCTGGCCCCCAGCTGGGACGCGCTGCGCGGTGCGGGCAACCTGTCCAGCTCCTCGGTGCTGCACGTCCTGGCCGCCACGCCGCACCAGCCCGGTGAGCACGCCCTCGTGCTGGCCGTCGGGCCCGGCGTGGGCACCGAGCAGGTGCTGCTGCGGGCCGCGGCGTGAGCACCGCGCTGTTCGCCGCGCTCGTGCTGGCCACCGGCGCCGAGCGCATCGCCGAGCTGGTGGTCTCCACCCGCAACGCGCGCTGGTCCTTCGCCCGCGGCGGCGTGGAGACCGGCCGCGGGCACTTCGGCCCGATGGTCGTGCTGCACACCGGCCTGCTGCTGGCCTGCCTGGTCGAGGTGGCGCTCGCCGACCGCCCGTTCCTGCCGGCGCTGGGCTGGCCGATGCTGGTGCTGGCGGTGCTCAGCCAGATGCTGCGCTGGTGGTGCATCGGCTCGCTGGGGCGGCGGTGGAACACCCGCGTCATCGTGGTGCCGGGCATGCCGCTGGTCACCCGCGGGCCCTACCGCTTCCTCAAGCACCCCAACTACGTGGTGGTGGTCGTCGAGGGCTTCGCGCTGCCGCTGGTGCACACCTGCTGGGTCACCGCGGCGGTGTTCACCGTCCTGAACGCGGTGCTGCTGCTGGGGTTCCGGCTGCCCGCGGAGAACCGGGCGCTGGCCGCGCTGCCGGCCGCGCAGCGCGACGCGGGCTGACGCGCGGCGCACGGCACCGGCCGGGCCCGTCGCGGGGCGCCGCTCAGGCGGTGGACAGCAGCAGGGAGGCGGCCAGGGCGAACATCACCGAGGCGATCACCACGTCGAGCACCCGCCAGGCGCGCGGGCGAGCGAACAGCGGGCGCAGCAGCGTCGCGCCGTACCCCAGGGCGGCGAACCACGCGGCGCTGGCCAGCGCCGCACCGGCGGCGAACCACCACTGGCGCCCGGGGTGGCTCTGGGCGATCGAGCCGAGCAGGACCACGGTGTCGAGGTAGACGTGCGGGTTCAGCCAGGTCAGCGCCAGGGCGGTGGCCACCGTCGCGGCCGGTGAGACCGGCGTCGCCGCGTCCCGGGGGTCCAGCGACTGCGGGCGCCACGCGCGGCGGGCCGCGAGGAACCCGTACGCGGCCAGGAAGCCGGCGCCGGCGACGCGCACCACGTCCAGCAGGCCGGGGTGGCTGCGGACGACGGCGCCGGCACCGGCCACCCCCGCGCCGATGAGCGCCGCGTCGGAGAGCAGGCACACCAGCACCACCGCGCCCACGTGCTGGCGGCGCAGACCCTGCCGCAGCACGAAGGCGTTCTGCGAGCCGATCGCGACGATCAACGACAGGCCGAGCCCGAGGCCGGAGGCGGCGGCGAGGAGAGCGGGGAGCACCCGGCGACCGTAGGCACCCCCGCGGCGGAAGAGAAGCTCATCTTCCTGCAGCACCGTTAGCATCGCTGTCCATGGACCTGGACCTGGGTCAGCTGCGCGCCCTGAGCGCCGCGGTCTCCGAGGGCACCCTCGAGGCCGCGGCCCGGGCCCTGCACGTGACCCCCTCGGCGATCAGCCAGCGCCTGCGCGCCCTGGAGGTCGCCACCGGCCGGGTGCTGCTGGTGCGCAGCAAGCCGGTGCGGGTCACCGGCTCGGGCGAGGTGCTGCTGCGCCTGGCCCGCCAGGTCGAGCTGCTGACCGGCGACACCCTCGCCGAACTGGACGCCGACGGGGCGGGCGGGCCGGCGGGGCGGGGCGTGCAGACGCTGCCGATCGCCGTCAACGCCGACTCCCTGGCCACCTGGGTGCTGCCCGCCCTGGCCCCCCTGGCCGGACCGGTGTGCTTCGAGATCCACCGCGACGACGAGGGCCACACCGCGTCGCTGCTGCGCGCGGGCACGGTGGTGGCCGCCGTCACCACCGATGCCGATCCGGTGTCCGGGTGCTCGGTCACCCGGCTGGGGGTCATGCGCTACCGACCGGTGGTGGCCGCCGACCGCGCCCGCGAGTGGTTCCCCGACGGCCCGACGGCCCGAGCCCTGGCGCGGGCCCCCGTGGTGGTCTTCGACCGCAAGGACGACCTGCAGCACCGCTACCTGCGCAGGCGCCTGCCCGGGACCGAGGGGACGGCCCAGCCACCGGTGCACCACGTGCCCTCCTCCGCGGACTTCCTGACCGCCGTCCGCCTGGGCCTGGGCTGGGGCATGCTGCCCGACCTGCAGAGCTACCCCGACGAGGTCGCCGGTTCGCTGGTGGACGTCGACCCCGCCGGCGCGATCGACGTTGTCCTGCACTGGCAGCAGTGGAAGCTGCGCTCGGCGTCGCTCGACCGGGTGGCGGCCGCCGTGACCGCGGCCGCTCGCCGCCACCTGGTGCAGTGACGCCGCGCCAGGTGCGCGAGTCGGAGCAGCGCTACCCGGGCACCTGGCGCCGTGCCGGTCGAACCGCCCGCCGACACCACCACGGCCCCCACCGGCACCTGGTGGGGCCACCCGGTCCTCGACGTCGTGAGCGAGGGTCCGGGCGTCGTCGCGTGCCGCGACGAGCTGCCCGCCTGCGAGGCGGCGACGGGCGACGCCCCGGTCGTCGTGCGGAGCGGCGAGGTGGACCCCGCCCCCTTCCACGTCCTCCTGGAGCCACCCTCCGCACCGGGGACCACCGGTGAGCTGACGCGCGCTCGGCAGGACCACCGGGCCACGGTCGTCTCCACCTCCGCCGTCCCCGACCGGGCGGGGGAACCGGCCCGAGCGGGGGCGCACCACGCGAGCGTGGTCGCGCACCAGGGGGATGGTCGAGTCGGCATCCACGAGTTCGATCCCCGCCCCGCCCGCGGTCGGCGGCCGGTCCTGCTCGGCCTGCGGCTGCAAGACGACGGGAACCATTCCGGCTCCTCGGATCTGCGGGTGGGAAAGCAGACCTGGCCCGATGGGCTGGGCCGCGGCAGACCACTGGCTACCCTGCGGCCGAGGGTCGCGACCAGCGGTGATCGCGCGCGGATCGCGGGATGACCGTGCGTTCCGCGCGCTGTGTCATGAGCACGCCCTTGCCGGTGCTGGGTCTCCTAAGGTGCGGTGACGATGAACGGGGTGACGGCGAGGAGGCCGGACACGTCCTGGAAGTCGCTCAGGTTGTTGGTCACCAGTTCGAGGTCGAAGGCGTGCGCGGTCGCGGCGAGGTAGGCGTCGACGACCTGGATGCGGAGCTGCTTCTTCGTCCCGCCGGCCGCGAGGATGCTCGCGGCCACCTGTCCGTAGGCGTCCACGACGGTGTCGTCCACGGGGAGGGCGTTCGGCCACAGGCGCCGCGCGATGGTGAAGTCGGTGAGGCGCTGCTGCTGAGTCGGCCCGGAGGCCACAGCGATGCCGAAGCGGAGTTCCGCGAACGTCATCTGCGAGACGTAGGTGGGCTGGTTGGGGTCGATGCTGAACGCAGACCCGACCGGAGCGCGCAGGATGTCGATAAGGACATTCGTGTCCAGGAGGTATCCAGCGGTCACTGCTGGTTGAACCTCTCCTGGGCGATCTGCTTGGTGAGGTCACCCAGTCGTGGACCGCGAGGGGCGGCCTCGCGGCCGTGGGTGGTCGCCCACTCGCGGACGGCGCGGGCGTCCGTCGCGGAGCTCGAGTCGTCGGGCTGGCTCGGCTGCACAGCCTCGGTGCCCGGGTCATCGTCGCGTCCTGCGTAAGGATCACGCGCGATCGGGTCGAGCGTCTCGGCCACCTGACGGTCGAACTCGGAGTGGTCGAACGGGCCAGCGACGGAGTTGAGGCTGGCGGCAGCGCTGAGGGGGACGCCGCTGAAGGCGCGCAGGCGGTCGGGGACGGGTGCGATGGGCGTGATGCGGGCGACAGGCCGTCCGTGGTTGGTGATCGTGTAGCCCTCGCCCGTGTCCTCCAGTTCTCGCAGGATGCGCGCGTACTCGTTGCGCAGTTCGCGGGCAGTGATGGTCTTCACGCCAGCGAGTGTAGCCAGTTCTGGCTACGCTGGCCAGTTCCTGAGTGACGGGTCGTTGCGGGGTCACCGTCGTAGTGTCGAGGTCATCGGCGGGTAGTGGTCCATGTCAGCCCGACCGGGCAGCATCAACCCCCGTGACGCAGGTTGTGATCTCGCGCCTCTCACCACGAACGGACATCACCCAGCCGTCGGCCAGCACGCGGATTGCGGGATGACCGAGCGGTGCGTCGTGCCCTCAGCAAGGCGAGCCGCACGGGGCTCGAGGCGTCGGGGCGCGGGTGAGCTGAGGCGGCTCAGCTGGTGGTGACGGCCACGCCCCACTGTGAGGGGCCGTCGTGGGCTTCGGTGACCGAGAACGTGGCGGTGCCGGTGGTGGGGACGAGGTCCCCGACGCGGTGTCCTTGCCCGTCGCAGTCGACAGTGACCGCGGTGCCAGCCAGGTCCAGTCCCAGGCTTCCGCCGCCGGTGCAGGCGGCGAAGGCCCCGTAGGTGGTGCCGGCGGTGAGGGGGCCGACCGTGACGTCCGAGCTCTGCCAGCCTTCGGCGCCGGAAGCGATGAGAGGTCCTGCTCCGTCGGCTTCAGCGGCGTTGAAGGCGACGTCCCATGCCTTTGCGGCGTCGGTGGGGGCGGGTTGATCGCTGGAGCAGGCGCTGAGAGTGCTCACCGTCAGCAGGGCGAGCAAAGTCCAGCCTCGTCGGGTGAACGGTCTCATGAAGGAAGGCTAGTGACGCTGATCAGGTGCAGGGCTGCTTTCGTCGTGTCGGTGCGCACCAGCGGGGTCGGCTGGCGGCCTCGTCACGCGGGCGTCGCTAGCGACCGTGGCCGCGCCCGGAAGGCGGGATGACCGTGGGGTCGGTGGCCTACCGCGGATGCTCGGAGCGCGGGACGAACGTGGGGTCAGGAGGGCTGAGGGTCGCTACTCAGGCGGGCGCCGGTGTTGAAGTTGGTCACGAGTTCGCTGGGGCCGAGACACTGCTCGAGCAGCGCGGCGCCCTCACGTCGATCGGCGTCGGTGTTGGTGGTGTCGTCGGCGAGGGGGGTGTGACCTCCGTCGCCGTACAGGGCGCTGCCCGCGGTGATGGTGTCGCCTTCGGGCAGCAGGAGAGTTGAGGCTTGCTCGTCCCAGGTGGTGCCCACTGGCCACAGGACGGGTTCGTCGTCCAGGGTCAGGCAGGTGCCGTCGTAGGTGAGGGTGCCGCCGACGTAGGCGGCCATGCTGCTGTCGCTGTGGGTGCTGTGGGCGACCACGGGTCCATCGACCACCAAGCCGGGACTGCTGGCGTCGTCACCGGCGGTTGGGGAGCAGGCCGTGAGAGCCGCCACCGTCAGCGCCGCGGCGGTCCAGGCGGTCGGCCGTAGGCGGTGCTGGGGGCGGGGGCGGTCCATGAGGGTTGGACGCGCTGGAGGCGTGGACGGTTGCTGGCGAGATCACACACGGATCGACAAGAGCGCGACATCGCTAGCGTCCATGATCGCGCACTGAACGCGGGATGAGAGGAAGATCAGGCTGAGCTGTGGAGCCAGTCCACGCTGCTTCACGTCTCACGTCCATGGCGATGACACGACTGCCTCTGCTGCTGAGCGCTTTCCTGCTGTCCGCGTGCAGCTCAGGCTCCTCAGTGCCGACAGAGACAGCGGCGCCTGACCCACTCGCCTTGCCAGGCCCGTGCAAGGACGACGGGGTGGTCATCGACTACGAAGACGCCCCTGGGTACGCCACTGCCGAAGAGGCGATCGAGGCCTACTTGGATTCGCTCGTCAGCGAGCAGCGGCTGTCCCGTGAGCAGGCGCAGGTGCTGGCGCGGGCGCTCATCGAGGAACCGACCCGTCAATCCCTTGGCGCCCCCCTCGGGCAGACGGTCTCCGAGCAGTCCAACTACACCGTCTCAGTGGGACTCGAAGACGCCGGCCAGGGCACGATGCGGGTGGGGAACTACGGCCTGGAGTGTGCTCGCAGCTAGCAGGGGGCCGAGGCAGCGGCCAGCTTGCCCGCTCTGTGCCGGAGCGGTGGGTGTCGGCTGCGGACTACCGCTTCGGTGAGCGCTGCTGGTGGAAGGTGACCACCCCCGTGAAGTCGTGGAGCCTGAATCGAGCAAGCTGGTCAGGCGACGATGACAACCTTTCAACTCGTCCCTGCCCCTAGAAGGGTGTCACCACCCACCCGTCCTGAAGGGGTCACCGATGAGACCCGACCGCGACCGGCTCGAGCAAGTCGTTCACCAGCACGGCCCGTCCCTGCTGCGCACCGCCACCTTGCTCACCGGCTCACACGCAGAGGCCGAAGACCTCCTCCAGGACACCCTCGAGGTCTGCTTCCGTCGCTGGCCCGCCCAGGTCGAGCACCCCGGCGCCTACCTGCGTACCGCGATGACCCGCCTGGCCGCCCGGCGCCGGCCTCGCTGGCACCGGTGGCTGTCCCTGGACGGTGACCACGCTGCAGCGGGGGATGAGGCAACGCGGGTCGACCAGCGCTACGACCTGCTGGCGGCGTTGCGGCAGCTGCCTCCGCGCCAGCGGGCGGTGGTGGTGCTGCGTCACTGGGAGGGCTACAGCGAAGCCGAGACCGCTGATGTCCTGCACTGCTCGATCGGCACGGTCAAGAGCCACGCCTCGCGGGGGCTGCAGCGGCTACGTGACCTGCTGCCCCACCTCAGCCCACCACCGCCGGACCCACCGGTCACGGCCGCGACGCACACACCGACCGACGCGGTGACCACCCTCGTGACCGATGCATCGGGCGACCAGACGACCTCCTGGAAGGGAGCCTTGCGATGAGCACCCTTGAAGACGACTTCCGCACCGCCGCTCACGCCGCGACCACCGACCTGCCTTTCGACCCCGAGCGCACGCTGTCTGGAGTGACGCGTCGCCAGCGCCGCCGCCGCGCCCAGCTCGTCGGGGTTCGGGTCCTACCTGCGGCACTGGCCCTGAGCGTGGCCGCCGTTGTCGGCCCGAGTCTGCTCGCCAGACACGACGGTCAAATCGGTCAGAGCAGCCAGGGCGGGACGACCTTGGCTCCTTACGTCTTCGCTGCCGCGCCGCTGCCGGCTGCCCCTGCGGCTGAGGTCGATGGCGTGGTCATCGGCCATCTGCCCGCCGGGGCCAGCGTGAGCGCGCCCGTCCGCGCGGACAACGCGCCGTCACCGGCGTCGGTGGCGGTGACGATCGCCGCGGGCAGTGACGGCGGTGGCATTACCGTGTCGGTGGCCCGTGCTGAGGGCCTGACCCTGGACCGGTACTTGGAGACGAACTGGTTCCGCGGGACCGCGACCACCGTGTCCGGGCGTCCGGCCCTAGCCAACAGCATCCGCAGCGACGATGCCGCCGGCCTGGTCTGGTCGCCAGCTGATGGGGTGGTCATTGAAGCCCACGCAGCATCCGATCGAGCTCAGGAGCTGCGCGAGCTGGTGGAGAACATGCACTTGAAGTGACCCTGCAGGTGCACACGGATGGCGGGATGACCGTGAAGTCGTAGACCCGCCGTGATCGCGCTCAGATCGCGTTATTTGTGGGTGATGGTCTCGGTGGGTAGGCGTCCGAGGCGGGGTAGGAAGCGGCCGGTCCTGGCCGCGTAGGAGT
>NZ_JBJLRI010000022.1:0-55127 GCF_050871405.1 Kineococcus esterisolvens | reverse complement strand
GCCCCGGCACCGGACGGTGCCGGGGCGCCGCCGCGACCGGACCGCTAGCGCCGCACCCGCGGCTCGCCGGCGTCGTGGTGCTCCGTGCCGTCGTCCGGCGCCGGCCTCTCGGGGGCCAGCGGCGCGTCGGAGTCCTCGATCTCGGCGACGCCCTCGGTGCGCCGGCCGCCCCGGGCCAGCGCGGTGACGCCCGTGTTGAGCACCGCGACCAGCGGCACGGCGAACAGGGCGCCGACGATGCCGAAGACGGTCGCGCCGGCGGCGACGGCGAGGATGACGGCCAGCGGGTGCACCGCCACGGCACGGCCCATGAGGAACGGCTGCAGCAGGTGGCTCTCGATCTGCTGCACGGCGACGACGACGCCGAGCATGATCAGCGCGGTGACCGGGCCCTGCGCGACGAGGGCGACCAGGACCGCCACGGCCCCCGACAGCAGGGCCCCCACGATGGGGATGAACGCGCCGAGGAAGACCAGCAGGCCCAGCGGCACCGCCAGCGGCACCCGCAGCACCGCCGCGCCGACGGCGACCCCCACCCCGTCGGCGAACGCCACGACGATCGTGGCGCGCATGTAGTGCGTCAGCGTCACCCACGACTGGCGGGCGGCGGCGTCGAGGGGACCGCGGGACGGGCGCGGGAACAGGTGCAGCAGCCACGACCAGATCCGCCGCCCCTCGAGCAGGTAGAAGAACGAGGCGAACAGGGCGATGAAGAAGCCTGCGACGACGTGCCCGGCGGTGGCGACCACGCCGGTGGCGCCGGACAGGATGGTGTCGCGGTTCGCGGCCAGCGCCTCCTGCGCCTGGTCCACGTAGCCGGACAGCGCGGCGGAGGACACCTGCAGCGGCCCCTCGGCGAGCCACTCCTCGACCTCGTCGATGCCCTGGCTGGCCGAGTCGGACAGGTCCGCGAAACCCTCGGCCGCCTGGGTGCTGATGAGCGCGACCAGCCCGGCGACCACGGCGAGCGCCAGCAGCATGGTCATCAGGGTCGCCAGCGCCCGCGGCACCCCGCGCGCGTGCCCCCACGCCACGACGGGGCCCAGCAGCGCGGTGATGAGCAGCGCGACGAGCACGGGGATGAGGATCTGCGACACGAAGCTGAGCCCGTAGGCGACGACCACCACGGCGGCGGTGACCGCCACCAGCCGCCAGGACCACTCGGCCGCCGTGCGCAGCGCCGGGCTGACGTAGGGGTGGTGGGGGCGCGGGTGCAGCGCGTCGTCGGGCTCGGTGTCGGGCTGGGTGTCGGACTGGGTGTCGGACTGGGTGTCGAGCTGGGTGTCGGGCTCGGTACCGGCCCGGCGCTGCACCCGCGGTTGCGCTCGGGGACCGGTGCGGCTCACTGGCATGGGGGTCATCGTGCTCCGCGCGGCCGCGGCGGGCGCGCCGGGGTCGCCGCCGCGGAGCGGGTGTGGGCGGCGCGGAACGGACGTAGGTTCGGCGCGTGAGCAACCGCGACGCGCCCGCGACGACCGCCACCCTCCCCCTCGAACCGCCCGCCGACCTGCCGCGCACCCTGGGGGCGCTGCGCGCCTCCGGGCACGAGCACCTCACCGTCAAGGCGGAGCTGCGTCGCAACCTCCTGGCTCGCATGCGCGCCGGCGAGGACCGCTTCCCCGGCGTCCTGGGGTACGAGGACACCGTGGCGCCGGAACTGGAGCGGGCGCTGCTGGCGGGGCACGACGTGGTGCTGCTGGGCGAGCGGGGCCAGGGCAAGACGCGGCTGCTGCGCTCGCTGGTGGGCCTGCTGGACGAGTGGACGCCCGTCATCGCCGGCAGCGAGCTCAACGAGCACCCGTACGCGCCGCTGACTCCGGCCTCGCGCCGCCGGGTGCGCGAGGAGGGGGACGACCTGCCGGTGCAGTGGCTGCACCGCTCGCTGCGCTACGGCGAGAAGCTGGCCACGCCGGACACCTCGGTCGGTGACCTGATCGGCGACGTGGACCCGGTGAAGGTCGCCGAGGGCCGGGCGCTGGGCGACCCGGAGACCATCCACTTCGGCCTGGTCCCGCGCACCAACCGCGGGGTCTTCGCGATCAACGAGCTGCCGGACCTGGCCGAGCGCATCCAGGTCTCGCTGCTGAACGTGCTGGAGGAGCGCGACATCCAGGTGCGCGGCTACCAGCTGCGACTGCCGCTGGACCTGCTGCTGGTGGCCAGCGCGAACCCGGAGGACTACACCAACCGCGGGCGCATCATCACGCCGCTGAAGGACCGCTTCGGCGCGGAGATCCGCACCCACTACCCGCTCGAGGTGGAGCTGGAGGTGGACCTGGTGCGCCAGGAGGCCGCCACGGTCGCGGAGGTCCCGGACCACCTGCTGGAGGTGCTGGCGCGCTTCACCCGCGCGGTGCGCGAGTCGCCGGCGGTGGACCCGGCCTCGGGCGTCTCGGCGCGCTTCTCGATCGCGGCGGCCGAGACGGTCGCGGCGGCGGCGCTGCGGCGCTCGGCGCTGTCGGGCGAGGAGGGCGAGCCGGTGGCGCGGGTGGGCGACCTGCACACCGTCGTCAGCGTGCTGGGCGGCAAGGTGGAGTTCGAGCAGGGCGAGGAGGGCCGCGAGGGCGAGGTCCTGGAGCACCTGCTGCGGACCGCGGTCGCCGAGACGTACCGCGCGCGCCTGGGCGGGGCGGAGCTGTCGGGTTTCAGCTCCCTGGTCGCCGACGGGCGCACCGTCGAGACGGGTGACCTGGTGCCGGCGCGCCGGCTGCTGGAGCAGGTGGGCACCGTCACGGGGCTGGCGCAGGTGCTGGACCGCCTCGGCCTGGGCGACGAGCCGACCCCGCAGCGCGCCGCGGCCGGCGTGGAGTTCGTGCTGGAGTCGCTGCACCTGACGCGGCGGCTGGACAAGGTGGTGCTCGAGGACGGGCGCACCGTCTACGGCAGCTGACCGGGGCGCACCCGCGACCACCTCGGTGCGTCAGGGGACGTCACGCTCCGCGATGGCGTT
The DNA here is from genome assembly GCF_050871405.1 of Kineococcus esterisolvens. Taxonomy (NCBI): domain Bacteria; kingdom Bacillati; phylum Actinomycetota; class Actinomycetes; order Kineosporiales; family Kineosporiaceae; genus Kineococcus; species Kineococcus esterisolvens. The sequence goes on along the minus strand of NZ_JBJLRI010000022.1, from coordinate 52,177 downwards.
GCGGCCGCCGGGGGACGTGGTGTGCCCGAACGGGTGCAGGCCGTTTGCTCTGCGCATCGTCTGGATCTCAACCTCTTCCTGTCACCTGGCTGTCACCGAGAGCAGCGTTCCCCGGGTGATCTGACGCTGCGGCCCCGGGCCGCCGCTCCAGCGGTGCGGAGAAAGAGATCCCACGATGAGCAGCCCTTCCGGCACCCCCCGTGCCTTCACCGCCCGCGCGTGCGCGTTCCGCGCGGTGCCGCCCTTCGTCGCCCTCGCCCTGGCCGCCGGCCTCGCCACCCCGGCCGCGGCCGCGGCCGCCGGGACCGGCGCGGTGCAGGTCGAGCGCGCCGAGCGCGGGGTGAGCGACGCCGTCACGTCCGGCACGTGGACCCCTGCCCCCTCCTCGACGTCCACCGCGACGCCCGCCCCGACGCCGTCCCCCGCCACCGGTGGCACCGGCGGCACCGGCACCGGCGCTGCCACCGGGACCGCCCCGGCGCCCACCACGGGTACCGGCACCCCGACCGCGGACACCACCGCGCCCGCGGCCGTGCGTTCCCTGAAGGCCAAGGGCTCCACCAGCAGCGTCAAGCTGAGCTGGTCGAAGGGCTCCGAGAAGGACCTCGCCGGGTACCGCGTCTACCGCGCGAGCGCGAGCGGCGAGTTCCAGCTCCTGGCCACCACCACGTCGCCCAAGTTCACCGACAAGGGCGCCCCCGCCGGGTTCACCAGCCACTACCGCGTGAGCGCGGTCGACCGCGCGGGCAACGAGTCCGCGCCCGTCACCGCCTCCGCCCTGCGCCGCGACAAGACCGCCCCCGGCACCCCCAGCGGCCTGGTCGCCACCGCCGGCGGCGACGGCATCGCCCTGGACTGGGCCGACGGCGCCGACGGCGACCTCGCCGGGTACGTCGTGCAGCGCGCCACCGGCACCAGCCGCTCCTTCAAGGCCCTCACCGGCACCCCCGTCACCGCCTCTGCGTGGAACGACACGACCGCCGTGCCGGGCACCGCCTACACCTACCGGGTCACCGCGGTCGACCACAGCGGCAACGACTCCCGCGCCGCCACCACGGGTGCCGTGCTGCCCGACGACGTCGCTCCCGCCGTGGTCCGCTCGCTGAAGGCGAAGGGCTCCAGCAGCGGGGTGACGCTGAGCTGGTCGAAGAACCGCGAGAAGGACCTCGTCGGCTACCGCGTCTACCGCTCGGCCACCGCCGACGGCGAGTTCGAGCTCGTCGGCACCCCGACCTCGGCGAAGTTCAGCGACAAGACCGCCCCCGAGGGCGTGTTCTCGCACTACCGGGTGACCGCGGTGGACCTCAGCGGCAACGAGTCGGCCGCCGCCACCGCCACGGGGCTGCGCGAGGACCGCACCGCCCCCGCCGCCCCCACCGCCGTGGTCGCCACCCCGGACCTCGCCGCCGCCACCGTCGCGCTGGACTGGGCCGACGGCGCGGAACCCGACGTCGCCACCTGGGTCGTGCAGCGCTCCACGGGCACGAAGAACTCGTTCAAGACCCTGGCGAAGGCGCTCACCGCCTCGCAGTTCACCGACACCACCGCCGTGGCCGGTACCGCGTACACCTACCGCGTCGCGGCCGTGGACCTCAGCGGGAACACGGGCGCCTACACCACGGTGGGCGCGACGCTGCCCGACACCGCCGCTCCCTCAGCGGTGCGCTCGCTGGCGGCGAAGAGCACCAGCGGGGGCGTGTCGCTGAGCTGGCCGAAGGGCTCCGAGAAGGACCTGGCCGGCTACCGCGTCTACCGGGCAGCCACCGCGGACAGCGAGTTCGCGCTCGTCACCACCACCACGTCGGCGAAGTTCACCGACACCACCGCTCCCACCGGCGTGTTCTCGCACTACCGGGTCACCGCGGTGGACCGCAGCGGCAACGAGTCCCTGCCCGCCTCCGCGAGCGTCCTGCGCACCGACCGCGTCGCGCCGGCCGCGCCCGCGGGACTCACCGCCACCGCCGGCGAGGGAGGCGTCGCGCTGACCTGGACGGCGAGCACCGAGCCCGACCTGGCCGGGTACGTCGTGCAGCGCGCCACCGGTACGAGCACGACCTTCGACACCCTCACCACGACGGCGCTGACCACCGCGGCGTTCACCGACACCACGGCCGTCCCGGGCACCGCGTACACCTACCGGGTGCGCGCGAGCGACCTCAGCGGCAACCTCTCCGAGCCCGGCGCCGGCGTCGGCGCGCTGCGCCCGGACGTCACCGCTCCGGCCGCTCCCACCGGCCTGGGCGCCACCGGCACCGAGACCGGCAACGTCCTGACCTGGACGGCGAGCACCGAACCGGACCTCGCCGGCTACCTGGTGTTCCGCTCCGTCACCCCCGACGCGGCCGACGGTTCCTGGACGCAGCTGACCGGCACCCCGCTGACCGAGCCGGCGTTCACCGACACCACCGCACCCGAGGGCGCCACCTCCTCGTACCGCGTGGTCGCCACCGACACCTCCGGGAACACCTCCGCCCCGGCTGCCGCGCAGGTGTCGCGCCCGGCCGCGGCCCCGGTCGTGGCCGCCGACGTCACCGTGGCGGCCGACGGCAGCCGGGACTTCACGACGGTCACCGCCGCCCTGGCCGCCGCACCGGCCGGAACCACGCCGTTCGTCATCGCGATCGAGCCCGGCACCTACCGCGAGACGTTCACGCTGACCCGCTCGAACACCACGCTGGTGGGCACCACCGGGAACGCCGCCGACGTCGTCATCAGCTACGACAACGCCGCGGGCACCGCCAAGCCCGACGGCAGCGGCACCTACGGCACGACCGGCAGCGCCACGGTGACCGTCAAGGGCAGCGACGTCACGGCGAAGAACCTCACCATCGAGAACTCCTACGTCGAGACCGGCTCGGGCAGCGAGCAGGCGGTGGCTCTGAAGACCGTCGGTGACCGGCTCGTTTTCGACAACGTGCGCCTGCTGGGCGACCAGGACACCCTGTACGCCGACTCCCCGAGGGCCGGCGCCCTGGCCCGTTCGTACTTCGTGAACTCCTACGTGGAGGGTGACGTCGACTTCGTCTTCGGGCGCGGCACCGCCGTCTTCGACCGCTCCACGCTGCACGCCTCCACCCGGGGCAGCACCAGCAACAACGGCTACCTCACAGCCGCGAGCACGGACGAGAGCCTGCCCTACGGCTACCTCATCACCGACTCGCGGATCACCAGCGACGCGCCCGCCGGCACGTTCCACCTGGGCCGGCCGTGGCAGCCCAGCGGTGACGTGAACGCGGTGGCCCAGGTCGTCATCCGCGACACGGAACTGCCTGCCGCCATCAAGTCCTCCCCGTGGACGGACATGTCGGCGACGTTCTCCTGGCGGGACGCCCGGTTCGCCGAGTACCGGAACACCGGCGTCGGCGCGACGGTGAGCGCCGACCGACCGCAGCTGAGCGACCTGGACGCGGCGAAGCACACGAAGTTCACCTACCTCGCCGGCGCCGACGGCTGGAACCCCACCGGGGAGGCCGCCCCGGCCGACACCACCGCGCCGGCCGCGGTGGACGCCCTGGGCGCCGAGCCCAGCGACAGCTCCGTGACCCTCACCTGGACGGCGGGCACCGACACCGACCTGGCGGGGTACGCGGTGTACCGCTCCACCGCCGAGGTCGTGGAGCTCACCGCCGCGAACCGGATCGCCACCGGAGTGACGGGCACCTCCTACACCGACCGCACCGCGGCCAACGGCACCACCTACCGCTACGTGGTCACCGCCGTGGACAGCAGCAGCAACGAGTCGCCGGCGTCCGCCCCGGTCACCGCCGCACCCGTCGGGGTGCCGCTGCCCGCCCACGACGTGCTCGTGGCGGCCGACGGGACGGGGCAGTACACCAGCGTCGCCGACGCGATCGCCGCCGCGCCGGCGGGCACGGCCGCGAACCCCACCGTCATCGCCGTCAAGCCCGGCGTCTACCGCGAGATGATCACCATCTCCCGCAGCGGCGTGACGCTCATCGGGACCACCGGCACGGCCACCGACGTCGTCCTCACCTACGACAACGCGGCCGGCACGCCGATCCCGGGGGGCACGGGCACCTACGGGACCGGCAAGAGCCAGTCGGTGCTCGTCTCGGGGAACGACGTCACCGTCAGGGACCTCACCATCGAGAACTCCTTCGACGAGGCGGCGTCCACCTACGACGGCGAGCAGGCCGTGGCGTTGAAGACGACCGGCGACCGGCTCGTCTTCGACAACGTCCGCCTGCTGGGCAACCAGGACACCCTGCTGGTCGACTCCCCCGACGCGACGAAGGTCGCCCGCTCCTACTTCGTGGACAGCTACGTCGAGGGTGACGTCGACTTCATCTTCGGCCGCGGCACCGCCGTGTTCGACCGCACCACCATCCACGCCCTCTCCCGCGGCTCGAGCTCCAACAACGGCTACATCACCGCCGCCAGCACCGCGGACACGAACCCCTACGGGTTCCTCATCACGGACTCGCGCATCACCAGCGACGCCCCGGCGAACAGCTTCCACCTGGGCAGGCCGTGGCGCGGCTGGTCCGACGACTACACCAAGAACGGTGTCGAGTACCCCGACTCCCGCGGGCAGGTGACCATCCGGGAGACCGCGCTGCCCGAGGCGGTCAAGTCCTCCCCGTGGACGGGCATGAGCCCGAACCTGTGGACCGACGGACGCTTCTTCGAGTACCGGAACACCGGTGCCGGCGCGGCCGTGAACGACGACCGCCCGCAGCTGACCGACGAGCAGGCCGCCTCCGCCACGAAGTGGGCGTACCTGGCCGGTTCCGACGGCTGGAACCCCACCGGTCAGGCGGCTCCCGGAACCACTGCGCCGGTCACCCCGACCACCCCGGTCGAGACCGTCGCCCCGGCGGCGCCGAGCGCGCTGAGCAGCCGGCTGAGCGGCCGCACCGTCGTGCTGGACTGGACCGCGCCCGCGGACGCCGACGTGGCCGGCTACACCGTGCAGCGCTCCACCGGCGACGGCGCAGCCGTGCAGGTGGCGACGGGGGTGACGGTGACGACGTTCACCGACACCACCGCGACCCCCGGAACCGCGTACCGGTACACCGTCACGGCGGTGGACACCTCCGGGAACGTCTCCCCCGCCGCGGCGCCCGTCACCGCGACCCCGGTGGCGGCGGACGTGGTCGTGGCCGCCGACGGCTCCGGTGACGCCACCACTCTGCAGGCGGGCATCGACCTGCTGAAGAACAACTCCGACTTCGCCGCGCAGGGCGGCGCGACCGTCCTGGTGCAGCCGGGCACCTACACCGGAGCGGTCACGAGCGGGAACAGGTACGGCATCACGATCCTGGGCGCCGGAGCCCGCCCGGAGGACACGGTGATCACGGCGGCCGCTCCGGGCGCGACGCTGGTGATCGCCGGGCGCGACTGGACCGTGAAGAACCTGACGGTGGCGAGCACCGGAACGTCCTCCGCCCTGCAGACGCAGGGCGACAGGAACGTCTTCGAGGACGTGCGCTTCCTCGGCGACAAGCAGACCCTGAAGATCAGCAGCCCGAACACGAGCACGCAGGCCAGGGCGTACTTCCACCGGGTGTTCGTGGAGGGTGGCGCCGACACGCTGATCGGTCGCGGCACCGCCGTCTTCGCGGACAGCACGTTCCACCTGCTCGACCGGCCGGGGAGCGCGATGACCGACTCCTCGATCGACGGCGCCTTCGAGCACGGCTTCCTCATCACCGGGAGCCGCATCCTCACCGACGGCGCCGCGAACAGCGCGTACCTGGGTCGCCCGTACCCGGAGACGCCGACCGCGGTGGCGCAGGTGGTCGTCCGCGAGACCGAGATCGGCTCGGCCGTCAGCACCAGCCCGTGGAAGGACTGGAACGCCGCGACGCCGTGGACGGGCGCCCGCTTCCTCGAGCACCGCAACACCGGTGCCGGGGCTGCGGTCACCGACCCCGCCACCCGGCCGCAGCTCAGCGACGAGGAGGCCGAGCGGTACACCGTGAGCGCCTACCTCGCCGGTGCCGACGGCTGGAACCCCGCCGCCGGCTGACGCGCCCCGCTCGGCCGCGCACGCCGAGCACGCCCACGAGGCCCCGTCCGGACCCCCGGACGGGGCCTTCGTCGTCCACGCCCGGGGTGGCCGGCAGGGCCGGGAACAGACCCGTGTGCCACCCTGTTCACCGAGTACCCCCCAGGGGTACGAGGCGATCGATCGAGGAGGCGGACGTGGTCGGCTACGACGACGACAAGGAGCAGGTGCTCAAGCGCCTGCGCCGCATCGAGGGCCAGGTCCGCGGCCTGCACCGCATGGTCGAGGAGGACACCTACTGCATCGACGTGCTGACCCAGGTGTCGGCAGCCACCAAGGCCCTGCAGGCCGTGGCGCTGCAACTGCTCGACGACCACCTGGCGCACTGCGTGGTCGACGCCGCCCGCCAGGGCGGTGAGGCCGCCGACGCCAGGGTCAAGGAGGCGTCCGACGCCATCGCCCGCCTCGTGCGGTCCTGAACCGGACCGACCACCCGAACGACCCGAACCGCCAGGAGGAACCGTGAGCCAGCAGTCCTACGAGGTCACCGGCATGACGTGCGAGCACTGCGTGAACGCCGTGCGCACCGAGGTCGGCGCGATCGACGGCGTGACGTCCGTGGACGTCGCCCTCGTCGCCGGCGGCACCTCCACCGTCACCGTGACCTCCGCCGCCCCGCTGGACGACGCGGCCGTGGCCGCCGCCGTGGACGAGGCCGGCTACGAGCTCGCCGGGGACCGGTCCTGAGCGAGGAGCCCCGGGACGCCGTCGTGCCGGAGGGCCCGGGCCGGTCCAGGGCCTCCAGGGCCGGCTGAGAGCGCCGTGGACGACGTCGCCGCGCTGTTCGGGGCCGCGTCGGCCCGGCACGCCGGCCGCGGCGACCCACGGCTGCGGGCGACGGCGCTGGCCGCCGCGTGCCGCGACGTGCTGGCTGCGGACGGTGCCACGATCAGCGTGACGAGCGACGGCCGGTGGCGCCTGCCGATCGGCGCCAGCGACGCCGCGGCCGCCGCGGCGGAACGCTGGCAGTTCACCGTCGGGCAGGGCCCCGGCTTCCGCGCGTGGGCCGAGGGCGGGGTGGTCGTGGCCGGCGAGGCGTCGCTGCGGCGCGCGTGGCCCGTGCTGCACGACCAGCTGCACCGCCGCACCCCCTTCCGGAGCACGGTCTCCCTGCCCCTGCGGCCGGGCCCGGGCCCGGTGGGGGTCTTCGACCTGCACTTCCACCGGGCGGAGCCGGTGGCGCCCGCGACGGCGTCCTTCGACCCCGTCCGCGCGCAGCTGGTGGCCTCGCTGATCGACACCGACCTCTTCGGCCCCGGAGCGCCCGGCCCGGCACCCGCCGGCCGCGGTCCGGGCGCGCCCGCCTGGCTGGACGCGCCCACCGCCCGGCACCGCCAGCGCGTGTGGATGGTGATCAGCATGTCCCGGCAGGTCCTGGGGCTCACGGACGCCGACGCCCTGGCGCTGCTGCGCGCCCGGGCCTACTCCCGGGACCGCACCCTGGAGGAGCTGGCCGACGACGTCGTCGAGGGACGCACCCCCGTCAGGGCGCTGCACCACAGCGCCGAGGACTGACCCGGCACCCGCACCGGGCGCTCCGCTGGGCTCACGCCGGCTGCAGGCGCAGCAGCAGGTCCCCGGCGTCCACCGACTGCACCGGGTCCACCGCGACGTGCACGACCGTGCCGGCGCTCGGGGCGGTGAGGGCGGCCTCCATCTTCATCGCCTCGATGGTGGCGAGCACCTGCCCCGCCTCGACCGCCTCGCCCACCGCCACGGCGAGGGTGACGGTGCCGGCGTAGGGGGCCGGCAGGTGGGTGGGGTCGCCCGGGTCGGCCTTCTCGGCGGTGCGGGTGTGCACGTCCACGGAGCGGTCGCGCACCTGCACCGGGCGCACCTGCCCGTTGAGGCTGGCCAGCACCGTGCGCATCCCGCGCTCGTCCGGGTCGGAGACGGCCTCGAGCACCACGATGAGCTGCACGCCCTGCTCCAGCTGCACGACGTGCTCGACGCCCGGGCGCAGCCCGTACAGCGCGTCGAGGGTGTCCAGCACCGAGGTGTCGCCGTAGGCGGCGCGGTGCTCGGTGAACGCCCTCGTGGGAGCCGGGAACAGCAGCCGGTTCAGCGCCTCGCGCCGCCGCGGCCCCGGCGAGGCCAGGTGCTCGGCCTCCTCGGCCGGCACCTCCGCGGCCGTGGCGCGGACGTTGCGCCCGGCCAGCGCCCTGGAGCGGAACGGCTCGGGCCAGCCGCCCGGCGGCGTGCCCAGCTCCCCGGCGAGGAAACCCACCACCGAGTCCGGCAGGTCGACCCCCGAGGGGTCCTCGGCGAACGCCGCCACCGCCTCGGGGGTGTCCACACCGGCGGCCACCAGCTGCAGCGCGAGGTCGCCGACCACCTTGGAGCTGGGGGTGACCTTCACCAGCCGGCCCAGCACCCGGTCCACGGCCGCGTACGCGGTCTCGATCGCCTCGAACCGCTCCCCCAGACCCAGGGCGATGGCCTGCTGGCGCAGGTTGGACAACTGACCGCCGGGGATCTCGTGCTCGTACACGCGCCCGGTGGGGCCGGCCAGCCCCGACTCGAACGGCGCGTACACGCGGCGCACGGCCTCCCAGTACGGCTCCAGGTCCATCGCCGCCCGCAGGTCCAGCGGCGTCTCGCGCGCGGTGTGCTCCGTGGCGGCGACCAGCGCCGACATCGACGGCTGGCTCGTGGTGCCGGCCATCGAGGCCACCGCCACGTCCACGGCGTCGACACCGGCGTCCACGGCCGCCAGCAGCGTCGCCAGCTGTCCGCCCGCGGTGTCGTGGGTGTGCAGGTGGACCGGCAGGTCGAACTCGCTGCGCAGCGCGCCGACCAGTTCCCGGGCCGCCGCCGGGCGCAGCAGACCGGCCATGTCCTTGATCGCCAGCACGTGCGCGCCGGCCGCGACGAACCGCTCGGCCAGCCGGAGGTAGTGGGGCAGGGTGTAGAGGTCCTCGGCCGGGTCCGCGAGGTTGCCCGTGTAGCACAGCGCCGCCTCGGCCACCGCCCCGCCGGCCTCCCGGACCGCGCGGATCGCGGGCTCGACCTGGCCGGCGTCGTTGAGCGCGTCGAAGATCCGGAAGACGTCCACGCCCGTGGCGACGGCCTCGGCGACGAACGCGTCCGTCACGGCCAGCGGGTACGGCGTGTAGCCGACCGTGTTGCGCCCGCGCAGCAGCATCTGCAGGCACACGTTCGGCACCGCCTCGCGCAGCGCCGCCAGCCGCGCCCACGGGTCCTCCCCCAGGAAGCGCAGCGCCACGTCGTAGGTGGCCCCGCCCCAGCACTCCAGGCTCAGCAGCCCGGGCAGCGTCCGGGCGACCGTCGGGGCCACCGCCAGCAGGTCGGCGGTGCGCACCCGCGTCGCCAGCAGGGACTGGTGGGCATCGCGGAACGTGGTGTCGGTGACGTGGACCCGCTGCTCGGCGCGCAGCCAGGCGGCGAAACCCTCCGGGCCCAGCTCGTCGAGGCGCTGCTTCGACCCCGCCGGCGGCGCCGCGGCGGCGACCGCGGGGTCCAGGGCGGGCAGCTTCCGGCGCGGGTGCACGCTCACGGGCGCCGCCCCGTGCGGGCTGTTGACCGTGATGTCCGCCAGGTGCGTCAGCAGCCGCGTCCCGCGGTCGGCCGGGGTGCGCGCGACCGCCAGCTCCGGGTGCTCGGCGATGAACGAGGTGTCCACCCTGCCCCCGGTGAAGTCGGGGTGGTCCAGCACCGCCTGCAGGAAGGAGATGTTCGTCGCCACCCCGCGGATGCGGAACTCCGCCAGCGCCCGCCGCGCACGGGCCACGGCCGTGGGGAAGTCCCTCCCCCGGCAGGTGAGCTTGACGAGCATGGAGTCGAAGTGCGGGGACACCTCGGCCCCGGCGTTGACGGTGCCGCCGTCCAGCCGCACCCCGGCGCCGCCGGCGGAGCGGTACGCGGAGATCCGGCCGGTGTCGGGGCGGAAACCGTTCGCGGGGTCCTCGGTGGTGATGCGGCACTGCAGCGCTGCGCCGTTGACGCGCAGCTCCTCCTGGCGCAGCCCCAGGTCCGCCAGGGACTCCCCCGCGGCGATGCGCAGCTGCGCCTGCACCAGGTCGACGTCGGTGACCTCCTCGGTCACCGTGTGCTCGACCTGGATCCGGGGGTTCATCTCGATGAACGCGTGCTCCCCGGCCCGTTCCCCCGCGGTGGCCACGAGGAACTCCACCGTGCCGGCGTTGACGTACCCGATCTCGCGGGCGAACCGGACCGCGTCGGCGTGCAGCGCGCGGCGCACGCCGTCGTCAAGGTTCGGCGCCGGGGCGATCTCGACGACCTTCTGGTGCCGGCGCTGCAGCGAGCAGTCCCGCTCGAAGAGGTGCACCACCTCGCCGGTGGCGTCGGCGAGGACCTGCACCTCGACGTGCCGGGGGCGTTCCACCGCGCGCTCCAGGAAGACGGTGGGGTCGCCGAAAGCGCCGTCGGCCTCGCGCATCGCCGCGGCCAGCGCGTCGGGGAGCTCGCCGGGCGTACGCACCAGGCGCATCCCGCGCCCACCACCGCCGGCCACGGCCTTGACGAACACCGGGAACCCGACGCCCCCGGCGGCGGCGACCAGTTCGTCGCGGTCGGCGGAGGGGGCGGAGGACTCCAGCGTCGCGATGCCGGCCGCGCGAGCCGCGGCGACCGCCGAGACCTTGTTGCCCGCCAGTTCCAGGACCCGTGCCGGCGGGCCCACGAAGGCGATGCCGTGCTCGGCGCACGCCCGCGCCAGCTGGGGGTTCTCCGAGAGGAACCCGTACCCGGGGTAGACCGCGTCCGCGCCGGACTCGCGGGCCACGCGGACGATCTCCGCGACGTCCAGGTAGGCGCGCACCGGGTGCCCGCGCTCACCGATGAGGTACGCCTCGTCCGCCTTGGAGCGGTGGATCGAGTTGCGGTCCTCGTGGGCGTACACGGCGACCGTGCGCGCCCCCAGCTCGTACGCGGCCCGGAACCCCCGGACCGCGATCTCCCCCCGGTTCGCCACCAGCACCTTGCGGAACACGGCCTGCCTCCTTCGTGGGTCGGTCCGGGCTCGGGCTGACCCTGACGGGCCGCCCGGCCGGCGTCAAGGCCGCAGTTCGAGGGGGTTGTCGGCGCTGGAGGTGGTGCGGGTGTCCAGGTGCCCGCGCCCCCACGAGGCGTCGCTGCCGCGGTGCGTCGCGAGCAGCCCGGCGGCGAAGTCCTGGTCCAGGTCGCGCAGCACGGTGTGCAGGTGGTTACCGCCTGCCACGGCGTTGACGGCCTCCACGAGGAAGCGCGGGGTCTGCACCCGGAAGTAGTGCGGCTCCCCGCGGCGCTGGGCCCCGGCCCAGGCGAAGTGCACCGACCCGATCCCGGCGGCCCGCACCGCCGCGCGGTGCTTGAGCCAGGCCTCCTCGGGCAGGCGCGCGAGGTAGCAGTCCAGCAGCCGCCACAGCAGCTCCTGCTGCTGCGGGCCCAGCGCGTCCCCCGCCAGGCCGGACGGCTCGTCGCGGCTGAACCGCAGCGCCACCCGGTCCGCATCGGTGATCGTGTACTGCGGCATCCCCAGGTCGTAGTGGTCGGGCTGCTCGAAGGCCCCGATGCGCGGCACCTGGCGGGTGACGAAGTCGGCCGGCGCGACGTCGTGGATCACCGCGCCCTCGCGCTGCGCGTCGTCCAGGGACGCCAGCAGCTCGAAGGCGGTGCCCTCGTCGTCCGCCAGGGGCTTGAGCACCCCGTCGTACTCGGTGGGCTGCTGCCCCAGCGCCACCGGCGTGGCGCACACCCACCGCTCGTCGACGACGGTGACGTTCAGGCACACGTGGTGCCCGAGGAACCGCAGCATCCAGGTGTCCTCGAAACCGGGCCGGCCGAAGAACGTGACGAAGTAGGAGTCCGACGTGCGCCAGGCCTGCAGGGCGGGCCCGAGGAAGTCGTGCTCGTAGTCGCGCAGCACGTGCTCCAGCTGCGGGATCGCCAGGACCTTGGTGAACGTGCGCATCGGCAGCGCGGTGCGCACCAGGTCCCACAGCAGGACCTTCTGGTGGCGGTCCAGCCGGTGCAGCGGGACCCCGGTGCGGTCCGGGCGCGGGATGATGTCCCAGTCCAGGCGGCGCGGGTCGTCGAAGTCCGCCACGACGGCGGCCGCGCGCTGCTCCGGGGTGAACGTGTCCAGCAGGCCCATCGCGGTCACCAGCATCCGGGTCGCGGTCCGCGGGGCCTCGTAGGCCGCCGCCGCGTCGGTGGGCTCGCCGCCGGTCCCGCGGGTCGGTGCGGTGATCAGGTCGTGCGCCACGGGATCTCCTCCAGGTCTGGCGGGGTGGTCCCGTGGCGCCCCAGGCGTCGCGGGGTGGGGTGCCGCTGACCGCGGCCGGCGGCGAGCTCGGCGCCCAGCGCGTCGCACAGCCGCTGCACGAACCCCTCGGGGTCCTCCGCGGCGTCGCGCGGCTCGGGCACCAGGACGTCCACGAACCCGGCGCGTCGCAGCGCGCTCGCGTCGATCCCCTGGCTGCGGGCGAGCTCGGGGGCGTGCGCGGTGTCGCGGTGCACCACCGCGCTGGCGCCCTCCGGCGGCAGCGGCGCCAGCCAGCTGTGGCTCGCCGCCAGGACGCGGTCCGCCGGCAGCAGCGCGAGCGCCCCGCCGCCGGCGCCCGCGCCCAGCAGGACCGAGACGGTGCGGGTGCGCAGGCGCACCAGGTCCGCCAGGCACCGGGCGATCTCCCCGGCCAGCCCCTGCTCCTCCGCGGCCGCGGACAGCTCGGCGCCCGGGGTGTCGACGACCGTGACCAGAGGCAGGCCGAGCTCCTCGGCCAGGCGCATCCCGCGCCGGGCGGTGCGCAGCCCCGCCGGTCCCAGCGCCGTCCCGTGCGCCTGGGCGTACCGGTCCTGCCCGACGAGGACGCAGGAGGTGCCGCGCAGGCGCACCAGCGCCAGCAGCAGCGCCCCGCCGCTCTCGCCCTGCCCGGTGCCGCGCAGCGGCAGCACGTCGTCGGCCGCGGCCAGCACCTCGCGCAGCCCCGGCCGTCCCGGTTCGCGCGAGCGCTGCACCACCCGCCACGGGTCCGGCGCCGCGGCCGGGTCCGGCTCGACGGCCGGGCCCGGGACGCGGGGCGGCACCGGTGCCGGCGGGTCGCCGAGCACCGCCAGGGCGCGCCCGGCGACGGACCGCAGCCGGTGCAGCGGCACGACGGCGTCCACGAGCCCGTGCCGCAGCAGGTTCTCCGCCGTCTGCACCTGCGCGGGCAGCGCGGCGCCGGACAGGGCCTCCTGCACGCGCGGCCCCAGGAAACCCACCAGGGCACCGGGTTCGGCCGTCGTCACGTGCCCCAGGGAGGCCCACGAGGCGAGCACGCCGCCGGTGGTGGGGTGGCGCAGGTGCACCAGGAACGGCAGTCCCGCGGCACGGTGGTCGGCGACGGCCGCCGTCACCGGGACCATCGCCAGGAACGCGGCCGTGCCCTCCTGCATGCGGGTACCGCCCGAGGCGGGCGCCACCAGCAGCGGCAACCGCTCGGCCGTGGCCCGGCGCACGGCGTTCACCAGACGGGCGGCGGCCGCGGATCCCACGGACCCCGCGAGGAACGCGAACTCCGAGACGGCGACGGCCACGCGGCGCCCGGCGACCGTCCCCGCGCCGGTGAGGATCGACTCGTCGGCCCCGCAGCGGGCCTCGGCGTCCAGCAACCGGCGCCGGTAGGCGGGGTCCGCGCCGGACAGGTCAACGGGGGCGTCCCAGGAGCGGAAGCTGCCGGGGTCCAGCACCGCCGCCAGGACGTCGCGGGCGCCGGGGCGAGCCGTCCGCGCCGCCGGCGGTGCGCTGGTGGTCACGCTCACGAGCCCTCCCCCAGCCAGCGGCGCAGGGCGGCCGCGTCGGCGTCCAGCACCGGCGGAGCCCGGTGCTCGCGCCGGGTCGTCTCGGCGCCGTCGGCGTCGAAGAAGCGCAGCGGGACGCCGGGCAGGGTGATGGTGCCCAGGGTGGCGTGCTCGACGTCCAAGAGCAGTCCCTGGCTGGCCGTCTGCTCCCAGGAGTAGACGTCCGCGACGTCGCGGACCCTGCCGGCGGGGACGCCCGCCTCGGCGAGCCTGTCCAGCAGGTCGGTGGCCTTCCAGTCGGCGAAGACCTCCTCGACGACCCGGACCGTCTCCTCGCGGTGGCGGACCCGCTCGGTGTTGCTCGCCAACCCGTCGGCGGCGGCGTCCAGGCCGAACGCCGCGCAGAACCTGCGCCACAGCCCCTCGCTGCCGACCGCGATCTGCACCGAGCCGTCGGCGCAGCGGAACAACCCGTACGGGCTGATGGAGGGGTGGTGGTTGCCCTGCGCCCGCCCCACCTCACCGGCCACCGTCCACCGCGTCCCCTGGAAGGCGTGCACGCCGACGACCGCCGCCAGCAGGGAGGTGCGCACCACCTGCCCGCGGCCGGTGCGCTCGCGCTGCACCAGGGCGGCCAGGACGCCGTTGACACCGGTCAACCCGGCCAGCAGGTCCGCGATGGGCACCCCGACGCGCTGCGGGTCCTCCGGCGCGGAACCGGTCAGCGACATCAGCCCGGCCTCGCCCTGCGCGATCTGGTCGTACCCGGCGCGCCCGCCCTCGGGGCCGTCGTGCCCGAAACCCGTGATGGACAGCACCACCAGCCGGGGGTTGAGTTCCAGCAGTTCCCCGGTGCCGAACCCCAGCCGGTCCAGGACGCCGGGGCGGAAGTTCTCCACCAGCACGTCGGCGCGGCGCAGCAGCCCGGTGAGGACCTCCCGGCCGTCGGGGGACTTCAGGTCCAGGGCGATGGACTCCTTGTTGCGGTTGCAGGAGAGGAAGTACGTGGACTCCCGCTGCCCTTCCCCGTCCGGTTCGGCGAACGGGGGTCCCCAGCCGCGGGTGTCGTCCCCGGCGCCGGGGACCTCGACCTTCACCACCCGGGCCCCCAGGTCGCCCAGGACCATCGCCGCGTGCGGGCCGGCCAGGGCCCGCGAGAGGTCCACCACGACCGTGCCCGCCAGGGGCCCGGCGCCCGGGCGCTCGCGCGTCGCGGTGCTCACGCGCCCTTCCTCCCGCCGGCGTCGACGATCGGCGTGCGCAGGACGCCGAGCCGCTCGACGTCCACCTCGACGACGTCACCGGGCTGCAGCAGCCACGGGGGGGTGCGCACGTAACCGACGCCCTCGGGGGTGCCGGTGGCCACCACGTCGCCGGGGTGCAGGGTGAGGGTGCGGCTGACGAGCGAGAGCAGCGTGCCGACGTCGAACACCATGTCGCGGGTGTTGCCGTCCTGGACGGTCTCGCCGTTGACGCGGGTGCGCACCGCCAGGCCGTCGCGCAGGTCGCCGACCTCGTCGGCGGTGACCAGCGGACCGGTGGGTCCGCTGCGGTCCGCGTTCTTGCCGAGCGTCCACTGCGCGGTGAGCTTCTGCGCGCGGCGGGCGGTGAGGTCGTTGAACGTGGAGTACCCCAGCACGGCCGCGCGGGCGCTGTCGGGATCGGCGTCGGCCAGGTCCTCGCCCACGTAGGCCAGGACCTCGCCCTCCCAGTCCAGGCCGTCCTCGCCCTGCGGGACCGGTGCGGGAACCTCCCCGGCGGTCAGCGACGCCGTCCACCTCCCGAAGACGGTGGGGAACTCCGGCGGGGTGAAACCCCCCTCGGCGGCGTGCGCGCGGTAGTTCAGCCCGATGCAGAGCACCCGCGCCGACGGGGGCACGACGGGACGCAGCTCGACCTCCTCGACCGCCACCGCCGGGCCGTCCCCCGGCTGACCGGGCACGGCCCAGCGGCGCGGTGCGGCCCAGAACTCCGCGAGGCTCGTCAACGGGCGGACCGCCCCGTCGAGCAGTTCCCCGACGAGCACCTCGGCGCTGCCGGGCCGGGCGAATCCGACGATCTTCACGATCGACCTCCGTGGTGGTTCTTCGGCGTCCAGGGGGCGGCCGGCACGCAGGGGGTGCGCCGCACGGGGACCGAGCGTCCCGGCGCGGCTCGTCCTCGAGCCGTCCGGCGACTGTGGCACCCGGCGATCGGCAGCGGAACGCCCCGTCCCATTGGACGGGACGCCCGGGGCGGGAGGAGCCGGGTGGGGTAGCGTCGCGGAGCCGGGTGGAGCGGCCGGCGCGCAGGGCTGCGCGCGGCGCCCTGGGCCCCCGGCAGCCCGGCGACGGGCACACCGACGAGGAGGTCACCGCGATGCCGCCGTCCCCCGAAGCACCGGCGCCGGGAGCACCGGCCCCCCGGGCACAGACCCCGCCGGCGCGGCGCGGTCACCGCCCCACGAACGGCGACCCGGTGGTGGACCGCGCGTTCGCGCTGCTGGCGGCCTTCGGCGCCGACCGGCGCGCGCTGACGCTGGCCGAGCTGTCGCGCCGCAGCGGGGTGCCCACCAGCACGGCGCACCGGCTGGCGGGCAGGCTGCTGGCCTGGGGGGCGCTGGAGCGCGACGCGGACGGCCGGTACGTCGTCGGCCTGCGGTTGCTGGAGGTCGCCTCGCTGGCGCCGCGCGGGCACGGCGTGCGCGAGGCCGCCATGCCGTACATGGCGGACCTGGCCGAGGCCACGCACCAGCACGTCATGCTGGCGGTCCCCGAGGACGACACCGCGCTCCTGGTGGAACGGCTCTCGCACCGCTCGGCCCCCGAGGTCCACTACCGCGTGGGCGGGCGCGTTCCGCTGCACTCCACCGGTGTCGGGATCGTGCTGCTCGCCCACGCCCCGGCGGAACAGCGCGAGCGCCTGCTGCAGAACCCGCTCGTGCACGAACCCGAGGGGGTGCCCGCCGACCCGGCGCAGTTGCGCCGCCGGCTGGCGGAGGTGCGGCGGCAGGGTTTCGTGGAGTTCCGGCGGGCGTCCCCCGGCCCGGTCCTGGCCGTGGCGGCGCCGGTGTGGAACTCCGCCGACCGCTGCTGCGCGGCGGTGTCCGTGCTGGTGCCGGACTCCGGGGTGAGCGCGGGTTCCCTCGTCCCGGCGGTGCAGGCGACCGCGCGGGCCGTCTCGCGCGCGCTGGGCGCCCCGCGGGCGTCGGTGCGTCCCGCGACCGTGCACGGCGGCTGACGCCGCGCACGGTCGCGGGAGGGTGCGGGCGCCCTCAGGCCACCGTCGTGAGGCGGCGGCCGCCCGGGGCGGGCACAGTCCCGGTGGCGCGGGCGAGCGCGGCGGGGACCTCGCCGAGGTCGCAGCCGCGCCAGGCGACGTGCTGGTCCGGGCGCACCAGCACCGCGGGCGCGCCCCACACCCGCGTGAAGGTGCTGCCGGCGGCGGGGTGGCGCACGGTGCGCACCTCCAGCGGTGCGCCGGTGGGCACGGCCCCGGGGGCCGGGGCGGCGGGGAACGCGTCGGCGTCGAGCAGGAGGGTGAAACCCGGTCCCAGGACGTCGTACAGGGAGGTGCGCTCGTCGAGCCACGCGTGCGGCAGCAGGCACCCCGGGACCGCGGAGGGGTGGTAGGCCACGGGGTCGGGCGCGGGCGCCGGCTCGGGGTCCGGTGAGCACAGCGGCGACCCGGTGTACGAGTAACCCAGCACCAGGCCCAGCGCGTGGAACTCGCTCTCCTTGACGGCCAGGGCGCGCGCCGCCCGGGCCCGGGCCCGCTCCCCCGCCTCCCCGTCCTCCTCGAGGTGCGGGTCGAGCAGGTCGTCGGCCAGGAGCGTGCCGTTGCGCGCGGCCTCGTCGACGGTGCGCCGGGCGACGGGCCGGCGCTCGGCCTCGTAGCTGTCCAGCAGCTCCTCCCCCGCCCAGCCGTCGAGGACAGCGGCCAGCTTCCACGCCAGGTTCGCGGCGTCGCCCACGCAGGTGTTGAACCCGTGCCCGCCCCAGGGCGGGTTGGCGTGGGCGGCGTCGCCGAGCAGGAAGGTGGCGCCGCGGCGGTAGGTCGGCGCCAGCAGCATGCGCGCCGTCCAGGGGTCCTGGGCGACGACCTCGACGTCGACGTCGGCCCCGACCAGGGCGCGCAGGACGTCCTCGACGGGCACGTCCGCGAACTTCGGGGCGTCCGGGTCGTAGCCCTGGACGATGGCCCACCACAGGTCGCCGAGGTCCAGCCGCCCGATCATGCCGGCGTACTCCGCGCCGGTGACCCAGTACTGCACCGCCGGGTCCAGGGCGACGGCCCCGGCGGTGCCGCGCGAGCGGAACACCACGCCGAGGTTCGACTTGGCCGCCGAGGAACCCTCCAGGCGCACGCCCAGGTCCGCGCGCACGGCGGAGGACACGCCGTCGGCGCCCACCAGGTAGCGGGCCCGGACGTGCGCGCGGTTCCCGGAACCGCCCTCCACGGTGACCAGGGTGCCGTCCCGCGCGCCGGCCGCGGCGGACGAGCGGGTGAAGCGCGCGCCGAGGTGCAGGGCGGTGCGCTCCTCGCGGGCCACCGCCGTGCGTAGCACCTGTTCGACGACCGGTTGCGGAACCTGCTGCCCGCACTCCGGCTGGGGCTCATAGCGCCCGTCCTGCAACTGGAAGGCACCGGTGAACCGGGTGAGCTCCCGGCCGGCCAGCGAGGTGCAGAACAGGACGCTGTCGGAGTAGGAGACCGGCAGCGGTGCGGCGGCGCGCAACTCGCCGGCCAGGCCGAGGCGGCGCAGGTGCGTCATGGTCCGGGCGTTGGTCGTCTTCGCGCGCGGGCGGGTCCAGTCGATCTCGACGCGCGGTTCGAGCACGACGGAACGCACCCCGCGCCGGGCCAGGTCCAGGGCCAGGAACAACCCGCTGGGACCTCCCCCGGCGATGAGGACGTCGGTCCGCTCGGGCAGGTCGGCCAGGGAGGTGGAGATCACGATGCTCCTCCGGTGGCGCCCAGGGGCTCGCGCGGTCCTCCGGCGGCCACCGCCGGCCCCTCGGGGGCGCGCCGCTGCGCGGGCACGAACAGGACGACGAGCGCGCCCGCGAGGGCGGTGGCGGCGAACGCGGTGGTCGTGGCGCTGAGCGGTTCGTCACCGGCGACGGCCCAGGCCCCGAAGGTGGGACCGACGATGGCGCCGAGCCGGCCCACGCCGAGCGCCCAGCCGAGGCCGCTGGCGCGGTGGGCGGCGGGGTAGTACCGGGAGACGAGGTCGTTGAGCACGTTCTGGGTGCCCAGCCCCCCGAAGCCCGCGAGCAGCACCAGGACGACCAGCAGCGGCGTCGGCGGCCGCAGGGAGATCGCCAGCAGGGCGGCGGCGGCCGTGAGGTAACCGGTGAGCACCAGGGGTTTGGGGCCGACGCGGTCCGCGACCGCGGAGGCGGCGAGGGTCCCGACGACCGCCCCGGTGCAGTACACGCCCAGCAGGACGATGGACGAGCCGAGCCCGTACCCGGACCGGGCCATCACCTGCGGCAACCAGGTGCTGATGCCGAACACCGTGAGCAGGCTGAAGAACGTCGTGCCCCAGATCAGCAGGGTGGGCCAGCGGTCTCGGCCGCTGAGGAGGCTCCTGAGGGGGTTGTGCCCGCCCGCCGCTCCGGGAGCGGTCGCGGGGACCTGCTCGGGCGGCAGCCCGTAGCGCGCGCGCAGGGCCGCAGCGAGCTCGTGCCGGCCGCGCGCGGCGTGGAACGCCGGCGACTCGGGCTGCAGCTTGACCAGCACCGGGACGAGCAGCAGCACCGCACCGCCGGCGACGTACACGGGGCGGAAACCGTGGGCGGGCACGACCTGGGAGGCGACGAAGGAGGCCAGGAGCATGCCCAGCGGCGGGCCGGTGAGGACCAGTCCCAGCGTGCGGGAGCGGTTGCGCGGGTGGGCGAACTCGGAGGCGAGGGCCACGGCGGTCGGCAGCAGCCCGCCCACCCCGACGCAGGTGAGGGTGCGGAACAGCACGAACACCTCCAGCGTCGGCGCCAAGCCCGTCACGAGCGTGCCGGCCGAGAACAGCGCCACGCTGGAGATGAAGATGCGGCGGCGGCCGACCACGTCGGTGAGGGTCCCGGCGACCAGCGAACCGGCGAGCATGCCGGCCAGGGCCAGGCTGCCGATGTGCCCGCCCTGCTCGACGGTGAGGGAGAACGGGGGCTGCCCGATGAGGCTGGGCAACGTGGCGCCGTAGGCCAGCAGGTCGTACCCGTCGGCCATGAGGCACAGCCAGCACAGGACGAACAGGGGTGCCCGCGAGCGGGCGGTCGGGGTGGGGGCGAGCGACACTGCGGCCTCCTGGGACGGACGGGTGGGGTCGTCCGGTCCGCCTCGCGGTGACGGCGGCTCCGGCGTCTGCCCGACCGTGGCACGCGTCACCGGCTGCCAGAAGTGCGGCGCCCGTTCAATGGGACGGCAATCCGCGGCCTGCGGCCGGACTCCAGCACACCGTCGGCTGCGGACCCCGGCGCGACCGGGACGTACGCCCGAGCGGCCGCCGCGGTGAGCACCGGGTGCTCCGCCCCGGGGGTGCCGCGCGCGCTCCAGCGACGGACGGCACCCCCGGAGGCGGAGGTCAGGAGTTCTGCGGGAAGCCGAGGTTCAGGCCGCCGTGGGAGGGGTCCAGCCAGCGTTCGGTGACGACCTTGCCGCGGGTGAAGAAGTGCACGCCCTCGACGCCGTGGGCGTGGGTGTCGCCGAACAGGGACTGCTTCCAGCCGCCGAAGGAGTAGTACGCCACCGGCACCGGCACCGGCACGTTGATGCCGATCATGCCGACCTGCACCTCGTTGCGGAAACGGCGCGCCGCGCCACCGTCGTTGGTGAAGATGGCCACGCCGTTGCCGTACCGGTTGGCGTTGATCATCTCCATGCCCTCGTCGTAGCCGGACACGCGCAGCACCGACAGGACGGGGCCGAAGATCTCGTCGGTGTAGATCGACATGTCGGTGCCGACCTTGTCGAACAGCGTGGGGCCCAGCCAGAAGCCGTCCGCGTCGCCGTCGGGGACGACCTCGCGGCCGTCGATGACCAGCTCGGCACCCTCGGCGACGCCGGCGTCGACGTAGCCGGTGACCTTGTCGCGGTGGGCGCCGGTGACCAGCGGGCCCATGTCGCAGCCGCGGCGGCCGTCGCCGGTGCGCAGCGTCGCGACGCGCTCCCCGATCTTCGCGATGAGCTCGTCGGCGACGGAGTCGACGGCGACGAGGGCGGAGACGGCCATGCAGCGCTCGCCGGCGGAGCCGAAACCGGCGTTGACCGCGGCGTCGGCGGCCAGGTCCAGGTCGGCGTCGGGGAGCACCAGCATGTGGTTCTTCGCCCCGCCCAGGGCCTGCACGCGCTTGCCGTGGCGGGTGCCGGTCTCGTAGACGTACTGGGCGATGGGGGTCGAGCCGACGAAGGAGATCGACGCGACGTCCGGGTGCGTCAGCAGCCCGTCCACGGCGACCTTGTCGCCGTGCAGCACGTTGAAGACGCCGTCGGGCAGACCGGCCTCCTTCCACAGCGCGGCGATGAAGTTCGCCGCGGAGGGGTCCTTCTCGCTGGGCTTGAGGACCACCGTGTTGCCCGCGGCGATGGCGACGGGGAAGAACCACATGGGCACCATGGCGGGGAAGTTGAACGGGGAGATGATGCCGACCACGCCCAGCGGCTGGCGCACGGAGTACACGTCGATCTTGGTCGAGGCGTTCTCGGTGAACCCGCCCTTGAGCAGGTGGTTGATCCCGCAGGCCAGCTCCACGACCTCCTGACCCCGGGAGACCTCGCCGAGGGCGTCGGAGAGGACCTTGCCGTGCTCGGCGGTGATGATCTCGGCCAGCTCACCCTTGCGGGCGTCGAGCAGCTCGCGGAAGCGGAAGAGCACGGTGGTGCGCCGGGCCAGCGAGGTGTCGCGCCAGGCGGGGAACGCGGCGCGGGCGGCGGCCACGGCGGCCTCCACGTCCGCGGGCGCGGCCAGGGCGACGCTCTTGGTGATCTTCCCGGTGGCCGGGTCGTAGACGTCACCGAACCGCTCGCCGGTCCCGGCCGTGGCAGCACCGGCGATCCAGTGCTCCACCAGGGGGTGGTCGGTGTTCTGCGACGCGGACGAGCCAGCGGCGGCGGTGGAGCTGGCGGTCGTGGTGGTCACGAGGGGGCCTCCTCGGTCACGGATCGGCGGACCGCGTCATCATGCCACCGGAAGGCCCCTTTTTGTAAAGACAAGCTGTCATTGGGAGTGATCGGTGGCCGGGGCGGGGGCGTGGCGCCGCGGCGGCACCGGACGTAGCGTCGCCGCATGAGCGATGCGCGGAGCCGGTCCTGGGCGCGGCGGCGCGGCGGGCGCTACCGCTACGGCGAGTGGGCCGGCGGCCCCGACCCCCTCGCCCCTCCCCACGACGTGCGCGCCGCCGTCGACCGCGTCGGCCGGGAGGTGCTCGGCGGCGGCTCCCTGCGCGAGGCGCTGCGCGACCTGCTGCGCCACGGCCCCGACGGCCGCTCCGGGCTGGAGGACCTGCGCGCCCGCGCGGCCCGCCTGCGCCGCGAGGCCGCCCGCCGAGGCGACCTCGACGGCGCCCTCACCGGCGCCCGCGCCCGGCTCGACCAGGCCCTCGCCGCCGAACGGGAGGAACTCGCGGCCCGAACCGGAGAGGACCCCCGCGCGGACGACGCCCGCTTCGCCGAGGCGCGCCTGGACGCCCTGCCCCGATCCACGGCGCAGGCCGTGCGCGACCTGCAGGACTACGACTGGGCCTCCGACCAGGCGCGGCAGCAGTACCGGCAGATCCTCGACGGGCTGCGCGAGGACGTCCTCGACCAGCAGTTCCGCGGGGTGAAGCAGGCCCTGCGGAGCGGCGACCCCGCCGCCCTGCAGGCGGTGAAGGACATGGTGAGCGACCTCAACGACCTCCTCGCCGCACGGGCCCGCGGGGAGGACACGCAGGCCGACTTCGAGCGGTTCACGTCGAAGCACGGCGACACGCTCGGCGCGGACGCGGAGGGCGTGGAGGACCTCGACGGCCTGGTCGACCTGCTCGCCCGCCGCGCCGCCGCCGCGTCCCGGCTCATGCGCTCGTTGTCCCCGCAGCAGCGCGAGGAGCTGTCGCAGCTGATGGAGCAGGCGTTCGGCGACGACCTCGACCTGCAGGCGCAGGTGTCGCAGCTCTCCGACAACCTGCGCGCCCTGCGCCCCGACCTCGACTCCACCAGCGGCGAACGCGTGCGGGGCGGGCGCGGCAGCGAACCCCTCGGCTACGGCGAGGCCGCCGACGCCCTGCAGGACATCTCCGAGCTCGACGACCTGATCGACTCCCTCGGCCAGGAGCACCCCGGCGCCACCCTGGACGACGTGGACGTCGACGCCCTCGGGCGCCAGCTCGGCCGCGGCGCCGCCGACGACCTGCGCCGCCTGAAGGAGCTGGAGCGCGAACTGCAGCGCCAGGGGTGGCTCACGCGCTCCGGGCAGGGCCTGACCCTCTCCCCCAAGGCGCTGCGCCGCCTCGGGCAGACCGCGCTGCGCGACGTGCTGAACCGCGTCACCGCCGACGGCCGCGGCGACCACGACAACAGCAGCGCCGGCGCCGGGGGCGAGCCCACCGGCGCCACCCGCCGCTGGGAGTTCGGCGACGAGCAGCCCCTCGACGTGGTGCGCACCGTCTCCAACGCCCTGCGCCGCACCCGCCCCTCCCCCGGCGGTGCGGTGCGCCTGAGCTGGGAGGACTTCGAGGTCGTCGAGACCGAGCGCCGCGCCTCCGCCGCCGTCGCCCTCTGCGTGGACCTGTCGTTCTCCATGGCCGCGGAGGGCCGGTGGGGCCCCATGAAGGAGACCGCGCTCGCCCTCAGCCACCTCGTGTCCACCAAGTTCCCCGGCGACGCCCTGCAGATCATCGGGTTCGGCCTGCACGCCGCCCCCATGACCCTCGGCGAGCTCGCCGAGGTCGAGCCCGACTTCGTGCAGGGCACCAACCTCCAGCACGCCCTGAGCATCGCCCGGCGCCACCTGCGCAGGCACCCCGACGCCGAACCCGTCGTCCTCGTCATCACCGACGGCGAACCCACCGCCCACCTCGACGACACCGCGGGAACCCCCGAAGCGGTGTTCCAGTGGCCCCCCACGGCCGCGACGATCCGCGCCACGGTCACCGAGGTGGACCACCTCACCCGGTTCGGCGCCACCGTGAACCTGTTCATGCTCGGGGACGACCCCGGGCTGCGCCGGTTCGTCGACGCCGTCGCCCGCCGCAACGGCGGCCGCGTCCTCACCCCCAGCCCGGAGCGCCTCGGGCGGTTCGTCGTCGACGACTACCTCCGCTCGCGGTCGGGGCGTTCCACCCGGCGGCGTGCTTCGTAGGGTCGCCGCCCGGGTGGCGGGGGGTTCCTCCGCCCCCCTCTGCACCCGCCTCGCGCGCCCCCGAGCGCGCCTTGCGAGGAGGAACTCAGGCGAACGCCGCGCGCACCGCGTCGAGCACCGCGTCCGCCGCCGCGAGCGCCCCCTCCTCGTCGGCCGCGACACCCGTGGGCAGCGCCGTCACCGCGACCGTCACCGCGCGCCCGTCCTCGGTGGCGCCGCCGCGCGTCTCGAACCCGGGGATGTCCCCTCCGTGCCCCCACAGGAGGGTCCCGTCCGGCAGGGGCGAGCTGGACAGCCCCAGGCCGTAGCGGGCCCCCTCCCACAGGTCCGGGGACGGCACGGTGGTGCGCATCTGCTCCAGCGCCTGCGCGGACAGGAGTTCACCGGACAGCAGCGCGACCGTGAACCGGTTGAGGTCGCTGGGCGAGGCGACGAGCGCACCGGCCGCCCACCCCCACGACGGGTCCAGCAGGGTGATGTCCCCCCACGGCTGCGCGGCGGAGTCGCGGTGGAACGCCACCGGGTGCTCGCCCCGGAACCCCTGCTCGCCGGGGTGCGGGAAGAACGTCTCGCACAACCCCAGCGGCTCGGTGATCCGGGTCCGCACCAGTTCGGCCAGGGGACGGCCGGCGACGCGCTGCGCGAGCAGCCCGGCGACCACGTACCCGGTGTTGCTGTACGCCCACGTCTCGCCCGGGGGCGACGTCGCGGGCTGCTCGGCGACGAGGTCGAGGAGCTGGCGGGGTTCGTAGTAGCGGTCGCGCAGCTCGAACCAGTCGGTGGTACCGAAGTGGCCGGTGTAGTTCGGCAGGCCGGCGGTGTGCTGCAGGACCTGCCGCACCGTGATCTCGCGGCCGTCGCCGCCGGGGCCGCGCAGCAGCCCGGGCAGGTGCGCCTCGACCGGCTCGTCGAGGCCGACGAGCCCCTCGTCGACGAGCTGCAGCACGATCGTCGCCACGTACGTCTTCGTGTTGCTGCCCACCCGCACCCGCCCGTCCACGGGCACGCGCGCACCGCTGGTCGCGGTGAGGTCGTGCACCCGCCCGTCGGCGTCGCGCACGCTCGCCAGCGCGGAGGGGAAACCCACCTCGTGCACGAGGCGGTCGAGGTGCTCCTGCAGCGGGTGGCGGCGCCGGCGCGGGGCGGCGACCACGGGCGGGGCCGCGGCGACGGCACCAGCGCCGAGGGCCGCTCCCCCGAGGACGCTGAGCACGGATCGGCGCGAGGGCGCGGGAGGGGTCGTGACGGTCACGTCGGGCTCCTGACGTCGGTGGGTGGTGTTCCCATCCGACCGGAGCGGGGCATCGCGTTCGAGGGGGTGTGCGGGTGTCCCCGTGCGGGGGTCTCCCCTACCGGAGCTGGGTTCGCGCCCGGGGGGGGGGGGGGGGGGGGGGGGCCCCCCCCCCCCCCCCCCCCCCCCCCACACCCCCCCCTCCGACCTCACCCACGCGGGGGTGGGCCGGCCCAGCGGTTCAGCCCAGAGCGGTGGCGAGGTCCGCGACGAGGTCGTCGGCGTCCTCGAGGCCGACGGACAGGCGCACGAGGTCGTCCGGGACCTCCAGGAGGGAACCGGCGACGGAGGCGTGGGTCATCCGGCCGGGGTGCTCCACGAGGGACTCCACGCCGCCGAGGGACTCGGCCAGGGTGAACAGCTCGGTGCCCTTGCAGACGGCCAGGGCGTCCTCGACGCTCGCGGTGCGGAAGGAGATCATCCCGCCGAAGCGCCGCATCTGCTTCGCGGCGACGTCGTGGTTGCGGAACTCCGGCAGGCCCGGGTAGAGGACCTTCGTGACGCGCGGGTGGGACTGCAGGAACTCCACGACCCGCTCGGCGTTGTCGCAGTGCCGCTCCATGCGCACCGCGAGGGTCTTCAGCCCGCGCTGCACCAGCCAGGAGTCGAACGGCCCCGGCACGGCGCCCATGGAGTTCTGGTGGAAGCCGATGCGCTCGGCGATCGTCCCGCCGCGGCCGTCGTCGCCGTCGCGCACGACGACGGCGCCGCCGACGACGTCGGAGTGCCCGCCGGCGTACTTCGTCGTGGAGTGCACGACGAGGTCGGCGCCGAGCAGGAGCGGGGTCTGCAGGTACGGGGTGGCGAACGTGTTGTCGACGACGAGCAGGGCGCCGGCGGCGTGGGCGACCTCGGCGACGGCCGCGATGTCGCCGATGGTCAGCAGCGGGTTGGTGGGGGTCTCCAGCCACACCAGGCGGGTCCTGCCGGGCTCGACGGCAGCGCGCACGGCGTCGAGGTCGGCCAGGTCGGCGGGGGTGTGCTGCACGCCCCACGGCTCGGCGACCTTCTTCACCAGGCGGTAGGTGCCGCCGTAGGCGTCGTTCGGGATGACGACGTGGTCGCCGGGCTTGAGCAGCGCGCGCAGCACGGCGTCCTCGGCGGCCAGGCCGGAGGCGAACGCGAAGGCCGCGTCGCCCTGCTCGAGGGAGGCGAGCTGCACCTCGAGCGCGGTGCGGGTGGGGTTGCCGGAGCGGGAGTACTCGTAGCCGGTGCCGAGGCCGGTGCGCAGGCCTCCGACGCCGTCCTGCTTGTAGGTGGACACCTGGTAGATGGGCGTCACGACGGCGCCGGTGGCCGGGTCGGCCTCCTGACCGGCGTGCAGGGCGCGGGTGGAGAAGCCGGGCGTCGCGGAGGTGCCGCCGGCGGGGCTGTCGGGAGTCGTCACGGTCGGCAAGCCTACGCACGGCACGGGAACGCCGCGGCGGCCCGCGCGGTTGAGGGGGG
Source organism: Kineococcus esterisolvens (assembly GCF_050871405.1). Lineage (NCBI taxonomy): Bacteria > Bacillati > Actinomycetota > Actinomycetes > Kineosporiales > Kineosporiaceae > Kineococcus > Kineococcus esterisolvens. Next base: position 25,351 of record NZ_JBJLRI010000022.1, on the reverse strand, counting down.
TACCACGAGGGAGGAGCACGACGTGCTGTTCGGCAACCCGTTCAAGACGCGCATGGTGACCCGGGAGGAGGCGCTGCCCGGCTCGCCGGCCCGCCGCTTCGAGGTCCCCGCGGAGCACGCGGTGCTCGGCACCCCGCTGGAGGGGCCGTGGCCCGAGGGCACCGAGGTGATCTCGTTCGCGATGGGCTGCTTCTGGGGTGCGGAGCGCATCTTCTGGCGCCGACCGGGGGTGGTGACCACGGCCGCCGGCTACCAGGGCGGCTTCACCGAGAACCCCACCTACGAGGAGTCCGTGACGGGCCGCACCGGCCACGCCGAGACGGTCCTGGTGGCCTACGACCCGTCGGTGACGAGCCCGGAGCAGCTGCTGAAGGTGTTCTGGGAGAACCACGACCCCACACAGGGCTACCGGCAGGGCAACGACCGCGGCACCGAGTACCGCTCGGCGGTCTACACCACGACCGACGGCCAGCTGGAGGCCGCGCGGCGCACCCGCGAGACGTTCCAGCGGGAGCTGACCGCGCACGGCCACGGCGAGATCACCACGGAGATCCGCCCGGCGGTCGAGGCCGGACCGTTCTGGTACGCGGAGGAGCACCACCAGCAGTACCTGCACAAGGTCCCCGGCGGCTACTGCAACCACGGCCCCAACGGCCTGACCTGCCAGATCGGCCTGGTCGGCACCGGGGAGTGATCGGGCCGTGAACGGCACAGGGGTGGCACCGCACGGTCGCGGTGCCACCCCTGGTGCGTTCGCGGCCCCCCGCTCGCCACGACGCCCCGTCCCCCCGGCGGAGCGCGCCCGGAGATCCTCCCAGAGCGCGGGACCGCGGCGGGCGCCGCGCACACCCCCCTTTCGGGGGCGCGGGACGGCGGTGGCGTGACGTGGGCGCCCCGCGAGCTGGCTAGGCTCCGCTGACGAAGGAGGTCACCCGAGTGGACCAGGAGCCCGCACGACCCGCGACGGCACGACAGCGCACGGTCGTCCACGGGGCCGTGGACGACACCGTGGACGGTGCCCTCGACGGAGCCGTCGACGCAGCCGATCCCGCCACCGCGCTGCGCGTCGCCGCCGTGGACGACCACCCGGCGCTGCTGACGGGGCTGCGCGTGGAGCTGGCCGGTCACGGCGTGGAGCTCGTCGCCACGGCGCCGACGGTGCCGGACCTGCTGCGCGGCCTCGGCGAGGGCGGAGCGCCGGAGGTCGTCCTGCTGGACCTGCGCCTGGGTGACGGGTCCCGGCCCGCGCAGAACGTGGGCGCGCTGGTGGGCGCGGGCACCAGGGTGCTGGTGTACACGGAGGGGCGCCAGCACGCCGAGGCGTCGGAGGCGCTGCAGGCGGGCGCCCAGGGCGTGCTGCTCAAGGACCGTCCCGTGGCGACGCTGGCCGGCGCGCTGCGCGCCGTGGTGGACGGCGAGACGCTGCCCTCGGCGGAGACCGCGGCGGCCCTGCAGGTCGACGCCGACCTGGCCGGGCACCTGTCCCCGCAGGAGCGGCGCGTGCTGGAGCTGTACGCCGGGGGGATGCCGGCCCGCTCCGTGGCGCTGCGCCTGGGCGTGACGCTGGAGACGGCCAAGAGCTACCTGAAGCGGATCCGCGCCAAGTACGCCGCGCTGGACCGCCCGGCGTACACGCGCATGGAGCTGTACCGGCGCGCGGTGGAGGACGGCGTGCTCAGCCCGCTGGGCGCCCCGCAGGCGCCGCCCGCCCCACCCGGGGCCCCCGCCGGGGACCGTCCGGCGGGGGCCCCGGGCGGTCCGCCGCCCGGCCGGTGACGGCCCGCGGCGGCCACCGCATCGTCGCGCTGGTGCTCGCGCTGGCCGTGCTGTCGCTGGTGCCGACGGTCGTCTCCGCCACCGCCTCCCGCGGTCCGCGCCCGCCGGCGGCGTGGACGGCGCCCGTCGTGGTGTCGTACGCGGTCCTGCTGGTGCTGCTGCTGGCCCAGGCCGTGCACGGCCGGCCCCGCCCGTGGCTGCCGTGGGCGCTGGTCGCCGTCGGCGACGCGGCCCTGGTGACCTGGCTGCTCGTGGCGCCGGGGCGCGCCGAGCAGGCCCCGTGGGTGCTGGCGCTGTCCCCGCTGACGGTGGGCGCGGGCGCGGCGGCCGCCGGCCTGGGCGTGGCGACGGGGCTGGGGCTGCTGCACGTGGGACTGCGCGCGCTGGTGCAGGTCGGCGGCGGGTGGGTCGTCCCCCCGACCGCGTTCGTGCTGGACTCCCTGCTGGTGCTCGTGGTGGCCCCGGCGGCGTGGGTGGCGGTGGCCGCGGTGCGCTCCTCCGGGGTTCGCGTCGAGCAGGCCCGGCTGCGCGCCGAGGACGCCGCGGCGCGCGAGGCGGCGGCCCGGGCGGCGGAGCTGGAGGACGCCCGGTGGGACGCCATCGTCCACGACGACGTGCTGGCCGCCCTGGCGACCACGGCGCAGGCGCAGGACGCGGACGGTCGCGCCGAGGCGCGGCGCGCGGCGCTCACCGCCCTGGCCCGCGTGGAGGGCGAGGTCGCGCCGGGCGCGCCGGCCCCGGCGACGGTGCCGGTGGACCGGTTCTGGCAGGACGTGGCGCGCACCGCGCTCGCGCTGCACCCCGGTGCCGAGGTGGACGGGCCGGGCGCGGGCGGCGGCGCGGTGCTGGGCCGGGACGCCGCCGAAGCGCTGCTGACCGCCGTCGCCGAGCTGGTGCGCAACGCCGTGCGCCACGGCGGCGCGGGGCCCGGCGAGCCGCCGCCCGTGCGGCTGCGAGGGCGGGTGCGCACCGGCGCGGCCGGCGCCCGGCTGCTGGTGGAGGTGCGCGACGCCGGCAGGGGCTTCGCGGCGCGGGCCCCCGGCGCGTGGCGCCTGGGCCTGGCCGTGTCGGTGCGCGGGCGGGTGCGCAGCGCCGGTGGCCAGGTGCACCTGCGGTCCTGGCCGGGAACCGGCACGTGCGCGCTGGTGGGCGTGCCGGTGCTGCCGCCCGGAGGGGCCGACGAGGGGGCGGGCGGGCGGTGAGGGGCGTGCAGCGCGCCTGCGGGGTGGGCGCGGGCCTGTGGCTGGCCTCGCACGCCGTCCTGCCGGCGGCGCTGTCGCTGCGCACGACGCGCGCACCGGTGCTGTCGCTGCTGGCGGTGACCGCCGTGCTGGGGGTGTCCGCCGTGCTGCTGCGGCCGCTGCGCGGCGGGCCGACGTGGCTGGGCGCCGGGACCGCGTGGGCAGCGGCGGCCGTGGTGCCCCTGTCGGGCCTGGCCGTCATGCCGTGGCTGCCGCCGGAGGCGTGGCGCACCTACGCGAACTGGTGGCCGGGCGCCACGCAGGTGGTGGTGGCGGCCCTGGTGGTGCGCCGGCACTGGCCGGCGGCGCTGGCGGCGGAGCTGGCGTCGGCGACCCTCATCACCGGTGCGGTGCTGGCTGCGGGCGTGCCGGACCCGTGGGCGTGGATCACCGCCCTGGACCAGCCGGCGCTGCTGTGGTTCAGCGCGTCGGTGGGGGCGCGGGTCCTGTTCGACCGCACCGGCCGCGAGGTGGAGCGCTACGAAGCGGCAGCGGCGCGGGCGGCGGCCGAGGAGGCGGCGGCCGCGGCCCGCGCCCGCAGCGCGGCGCAGCGCCGGGCGGACCTCGACCTGTGGGCGGTGCCGCTGCTGCGCCGGGTCGCCGCCGCGGACCCGGCCGACGACGCCGGCTGGGCGCAGCTGCCGCGGGCGGCGCTGGGGGTGGGGCGCGGGCTGCGCGACGACCTGCGCGCCCGGGCGCTGCTGGACGAGGAGGTGCGCACGCGGCTGCGCGCCGCCCGGGCGCGCGGCTGCAGCGTGGACGTGGTGGACGACCGCGCGGTGCGCGGCGACGACGAGGGGTTCCTGGCGGGGGTCCGCCGGGTGCTGGCGGCGGTGCTGCCGGCCTGCGCGGACGGCACGGTCACGCTGCGGCTGCCGCCGGAGGGGCGGGTGGCCACCCTCGCGGTGGAGGCGACCCCGGCCACCACCTCCGCGGTGGCGTGGGCGCTGGGGGCCCGGCTGCCCGCGCACCTGGCGGTCGACGTGGACGTCGACGCGGTCGGCGGGTCGCTGTGGGCGCAGCTGCGCACGCGCTGACCGGCCCGCCACCTCGAGGGGGACGGGCCGGTCAGCGCGTGCGAGCGCCGGGGCCGGGCGCCGAGCCGCTGGGGCTCAGGCGTCGAACCCGTGCACGGCCAGGTAGCCGCGCAGCCGCTGCGCGGCCAGTTCGGGATCGGCCAGGACGCCGGCCTCGTCGGCCAGGCGGAACGTCTCGGCCTGGTGCACCGCGCTGCGGGCGGAGTGCAGGCCCCCGACCATCGCGTACCCGTCCTGCCGGCCGTCGAGCCAGTTGAGGAACGCGATGCCCGCCTTGTAGTACGGGGTGGGTGCCCCGAAGACGTGCCGCGCCAGGGGCAGCGTCGGGTCCAGCGCCTCGTGGAACCCGGCGGTGTCGCCGGCGTCCAGGCGCGCCAGGCCGGCGGCCGCCGCCGGCGCGATCCCGGCGAAGATGCCCAGCAGGGCGTCGGAGTGGTGCTGACCGTCGCCGGCGATGAGCTCGGGGTAGTTGAAGTCGTCGCCGGTGTACAGGCGCACCCCCGCGGGCAGGCGGCGGCGCAGCTCCCGCTCGTGGCCGGCGTCCAGCAGCGACACCTTCACGCCGTCGACCCGGTCCGCGTGCGCGTTCACCAGCTCGACGAACGCGTCGGTGGCGGCGGCGACGTCGCGCGAGCCCCAGTAGCCGGCCAGCGCGGGGTCGAACACCTCGCCCAGCCAGTGCAGGACGGCGGGGCGCTGCACCTGCGTCAGCAGCCGGGCGTACACGCCGGCGTACTCCTCGGCGTTGCGGGCGACGGCGGCGAGGTGCCTGCTGGCCATGAGGACGACCTGGGCGCCGGCGTCCTCGACGACGGCGACCTGCTCCTCGTAGGCGGCCACGACGTCGGCCAGGGCGTGCTCGCCGGGGGCCAGCTGGTCGGTGCCGGCGCCGGCGGCGATGCGCCCGCCGACGGCGGCGGCCTCCGAGGCGCTGCGGCGCACGAGCTCCGCGGTGGCGGCCCAGTCCATCCCCATGCCGCGCTGGGCGGTGTCCATCGCCTCGGCCACGCCCAGCCCCAGGCCCCACAGACGGTGCCGGAAGGCCAGGGTGGCGTCCCAGTCCAGGTCCGCCGGTGCCCCGGGGACCGTCTCGGAACCGGTGCGCGGCACGACGTGGGCGGCGGCGAAAGCGATCCGGCTGGTGGCCGGCCCGGCGGGGACCTCCCAGGCGACGGGCTCGTGCACGGCGTGCTCGACGACCTCGACCGCGCCGCCGGCGCCGCGCCGGGGGAGGCGCAGGACGGTGCCGGTGGTGCGCCGCCCCGCCGCGGTGGCCGCTCGCGCCTCGGCGGGGGCGCTCACTGGGCCAGCTCCGCGAGCTCGATGCGCCGCCCCTGCGCCGAGGAGGCCAGGCCCGCCTCGGCCAGGCGCACGCCGCGCGCGCCGGAGGCGAAGTCGTAGGGGTGGGGGGCGTCCTCCACGACGTGGCGGATGAACTGCTCCCACTGCACCTTGAAGCCGTTGTCGAACCCGCCGGGCTCGTTGTCGGGGACCTCGAGCCAGTCGTCGCGGTAGCGGTGCTGCTCGGGCAGGTCGGGGTTCCACACGGCGCGCGGAGTGGCGCTGCGCGGCTGCACGCGGCAGCCGAACAGTCCGGCGACGGCGCTGCCGAGGGTGCCGTCGACCTGGAACTCGACGAGCTCGTCGCGGTCCACGCGCACGGCCCAGGAGGAGTTCAGCTGGGCGATGACGCCGCCCTCGAGCTCGAAGATGGCGTAGGCGGCGTCGTCGGCGGTGGCCTTGTACGCCTCGCCGTTCTCGTCGTGGCGCACGGGCACGTGGGTGACGGCGCGGGCGGTCACGGCCTCGACGGGGGCGATGATCTGCTCGAGCACGTAGTTCCAGTGGCAGAACATGTCGGCGACGATGCCGCCGCCGTCCTCGGCGCGGTAGTTCCAGCTGGGGCGCTGGGCGGGCTGCCAGTCGCCCTCGAAGACCCAGTAGCCGAACTCACCGCGCACGGAGAGGACCTCGCCGAAGAACCCGGAGTCGACCAGCCGCTTGAGCTTGCGCAGGCCGGGCAGGAAGAGCTTGTCGTGCACGACGCCGTTCTTGACACCGGCGGCGGTGGCGGCCTCCGCCAGGCGCACGGCTCCCTCGACGCTCTCCGCGGTGGGCTTCTCGGTGTAGACGTGCCGGCCCGCGGCGATGGCCGCGAGGATCGAGCTCTCGCGCACCGAGGTGAGCTGCGCGTCGAAGTAGAGCGGGTAGTCGTCGTCGGCGAGGGCGTCCTCGACGCTGGTCGTCCAGCGCTCCAGGCCGTGGCGCTGCGCGATGTCGCGCAGCTTGGCCTCGTTGCGGCCCACGAGCAGGGGCTCCAGCTGCACGCGACTGCCGTCGGAGAGCTCCACCCCTCCCTGCTCGCGGATCGCCAGGACCGAGCGCACCAGGTGCTGCCGGTACCCCATGCGTCCCGTGACGCCGTTCATGACCACTCCGAGGCGCTGCGTCATCGCTGCTCCTCCTCCTCACCGGTTGCGCCCCTGCGCGGGGCGTGTGGAAAGCGCTTCCCCGAGGCTAGGCCCCCGAGTCGTCCTCGCGCAAGGACCCCGACGCGCCTCCGGGCCGCGACCACCGCCCCGTTGAGCCCGGAACCACCACGGGACCTCCACGCGACGGCAGCTCGCCGTTCCCCGCGAACCGGCACAGCGCCCGCACCGGCACTGCTAAGTTCGCCGCACTCGCTGAGCCGTTCGGGGGATCGGCGGCAGGGACCTCGACGCACTCTCGACGCACCGCGCAGCACCCCCCAGGAGAATCCGGAGGTGGGCGCGTGGGCGTCTTCCGCACGATCGTCCTGCCCTCGCTCCGCCTGGTGGTGTGGGCCGCCATCGCCGTCGCCCTGCTGTGGCTGGCGTTCGGCCGCGGCACCGCCGCCGAGCAGGAGGCCGCCGCCAGCCCTTCCGCCGTGCTCGAGCCGGCCACGGCACCGGTCGTGCGCGGCGACGTGGTCAACACCGTCTCCCTCACCGGCACCATCGCCGCCGACCCCGCGGCCACCGTGAAGTCCACCGCCGCCGGGGAGGTGGGCCGGGTGCGCGCCGAGGTCGGCCAGGCGGTGGAGAAGGGCACCCCGCTGTTCACCGTCCTGGTGCCCGTGGAGGAGACCGCCGCGGCACCCGCCGCCGCGGCCGACCCCGCCGCGGCCCCCACCGCACCCGCCGCGCCGGCAGCTCCCCGCACCCGGACCGTCACGGTCACCGCCCCCTCGGCCGGCACCCTCGCCACGCTCGACGTCCTGCCCCAGCAGCAGGTCACCGTCGGGCAGCAGGTCGCCACCGTCTCCCCCGGCACCCTGAGCGTCTCGGCGCCGCTGACCCAGGAGCAGCAGTTCCGGCTGCTGGCCCCGCCCACCACCGCCCAGGTCACCGTCCCCGGCGGTCCCGGCACCTTCGAGTGCACCGGCCTGCGCACCGGCACCCCGGAGGCCCCCAGCGCTGCGCCCGACCCCACCGGCGGCTACGTCGACCCGTACGCCGACCCCGCCCAGTCCCCGACGGGCGCGACCGTCTCCTGCCGCGTCCCCGACGGCGTGCAGGTCTTCCCCGGGCTGTCCGCCACCGTCGACGTCACCGCCGGCTCGGCCACCGGGGCCCTGCTGGTGCCCGTCACCGCGGTGCGCGGCCGCGTCGGCACCGGCACCGTCTGGACCGTCGACGACACCGGCACCCCGACCGAGACGGAGGTGACCCTGGGGCTGACCGACGGCGCGAACGTCGAGGTCACCGACGGTCTCGAGGAGGGCGCGCAGGTCCTGCAGTTCGTGCCCGGCGACGACCAGGTCACCGACCCCTACGCCACCGGCGGCATGTACGGGATGGGCTACTGAACATGAGCGCGACCCTGTCGCTGTCGCAGGTGAGCCGCTCGGTGGCGCTGCCCGACGGTCAGACCCTGCGGATCCTCACCGGCGTCGACCTGCAGGTGGCCGCCGGCGAGCACGTCGCCGTCGTCGGCCGCTCCGGCTCCGGCAAGTCCACGCTGCTGAACATCATCGGCCTGCTGGACGCCCCCACCTCCGGGCAGTACCTGCTCGACGGGCGCCCGGTGGACGGGCTGTCCGCACGCCGCACCGCCCGGCTGCGGGGCGCGACGTTCGGTTTCGTCTTCCAGCAGTTCAACCTCCTGCCCGGGCGCACCGCCACCGAGAACGTCGCCTCGCCGCTGCTCTACGCCTCGGGCAGGGAGTTCCTGGCCCGCAAGCGGATCGCCCGCGCCATGCTCGAGCGCGTCGGGCTCGGGGGGCGGCTGGACACCATGCCGGAGAAGCTCTCCGGCGGCGAGCAGCAGCGCGTGGCGCTGGCCCGCAGCCTGGTGCGCCGCCCCCGGGTCCTGCTCGCCGACGAGCCCACCGGGGCCCTGGACGTCGACACCGGCTCGGCCGTCATGGACGTGCTGGAGGAACTGGTCCGCGTGGAGGGCACCACCCTGGTCACCATCACCCACGACCTGTCCGTCGCAGCCCGCGCCGACCGCCGGTTCCGCCTCGACCACGGCGTCCTCAGCGAGATCACCCGCGACACCCTGGCGACCGCCACCGCCCACCGGGAGACGGTGCGATGAGCCGCTGGCTGCTGGGACCCGTCGCCGCGGTCACCGAGGCGTGGAGCGAGGTCCGCGTCCACCGCACGAGGGTCGTGCTCTCGCTGGTCGGGGTGTTCCTCGCGGTGTTCGCGATGACCACCATCACCGCCGCGGGGAACATGGGCCGGCAGATGATGGTGGAGAGCACCGAGCGCTCCTCCGGCCGCGCCGCGACGCTGCAGGTGAGCGCCTCCCCGGCGGGTCCGTCCACGGCGCAGAGCGCCGCGACGGCCGTCGAGGCGCTGCGCGCGGCCGCCGACCGGCACGAGGTCGCCTGGTGGGGCTTCGTCTCGCAGGGCTCGGGGCAGGTGACGGTCCGGTTCCCCACGGGTGCGCAGCTGGTGTCCTTCTCCTCGGTCGACCCCAGCTACGACACCATGCACCGCACCCTGACCGAGCAGGGCCGCTTCCTCACCGCCTCCGACGGCGAGGCGTTCTCGCCCCGCCTCGTCGTGAACCGCGCGTTCGCCGACTCCATGGGCGGCTTCGACGAGCGCACGCCCTCCACCGTCGTGCTCGGCGGCGACCGGCCCGTCACCGCGACCGTGGTGGGAGTCATGGAGGTCCCGTACAGCGACCCCTCCACGCCGGCGGCCTACGTGCTGAACTCCGCCGCGCAGGCGTGGGGACTGGTCGACCCGGCGATGACCGGACCGCCCACCTTGGAGCTGTGGGTCCCGGACGCCGACGCGGAGGCCCTGGTGGCCGCGCTGCAGACGGAGGTGCAGGCCAGCCTGCCCGGGTACTACGTGGGCGCCTACCGCTCCGACGCCGGTGACGCGCTGGGGACCGTCGACGCCGTCCTCGCCTACGGCGTGCGCGGCGTGGGCGTCTTCGCCCTCGTCCTGGGCGGCATCGGCGTGCTCAACGTCGGCCTGGTGACCGTGCGCCAGCGCATCCGCGAGATCGGGGTGCGCCGCAGCTTCGGCGCCACCGGCGGGCGGGTGTTCTTCGCGGTCCTGCTGGAGAGCGTGGCGGCGACGTTCGTGGCCGGCGTGCTGGCGGTGGGCCTGTCGGTGCTGCTGGTGTCGAACTTCCCGCTCGAGGCCGTCCTGCCGACGGGCACCACCCTGGAGGACGTGCCGCCGTTCCCGGTCTCCGCGGCCCTGGAGGGCCTGCTGGCGGCCACGGCGGTGGGGGCGCTGGCCGGGGTCGTGCCGGCGACGATGGCCGTGCGGGCGAAGGTCATCGACGCGATCCGCTACTGAGCGCGCAGGGGCCCCGCGGTGCGCGACCGCGGGGCCCCTGCGCGTCCGGACCGCCTCAGTGGCGGGTGGCCACGTACGCCAGCAGGTCCTGCCGGGTGATCACCCCGGCGGGCTTGCCGTCCTCGACGACGACGGCGGCGTCGGCACGGGCGAGGACCTCACGGGCCTCGTCCACCGACTGCCCCGCCCCCACCAGCGGCAGGGCCGGTCCCAGGTGGCTGGAGACGGCGTCGGACATCTTCGCCGCGCCGCTGAACACCTTGTCCAGCAGGTCCCGCTCGGTGACCGCGCCGGCGATCTCCCCGGCCATCACGGGCGGCTCGGCACCCACGACGGGCAGCTGGGAGACGCCGAACTCCCGCATGATCTCGATGACGTCGTGGACCGTCTCGGTGGGGTGCGTGTGCACCAGCGCCGGCAGGCCGGCCGACTTCGCGCGCAGCACGTCGCCGGCGGTGCCGCCCTCGGCCTCGTCGAGGAAGCCGTAGGAGGCCATCCAGTCGTCGTTGAAGATCTTGCCGAGGTAGCCGCGGCCTCCGTCGGGCAGCAGCACCACGACGACGTCGTCGGGCCCGAGGTCCTTCGCCGCGCGCAGGGCCGCGACGACCGCCATGCCGCACGAGCCGCCCACCAGCAGGCCCTCCTCGCGCGCCAGGCGGCGCGTCATGAGGAAGGACTCCGCGTCGGAGACGGCGATGATCTCGTCGGGGACCGAGGGGTCGTAGGCGGTGGGCCAGAAGTCCTCCCCCACGCCCTCCACGAGGTAGGGGCGGCCGGTGCCGCCGGAGTAGACCGAGCCCTCCGGGTCCGCGCCGATGACGCGCACCGGGCCCTGCTCCTTGAGGTAGCGGCCGGTGCCGCTGATGGTGCCGCCCGTGCCGACACCCGCGACGAAGTGGGTGACGCGCCCGTCGGTGTCGGCCCAGATCTCGGGGCCGGTGGTCTCGTAGTGGCTGCGCGGGCCGTTGAGGTTGGCGTACTGGTTGGGCTTCCAGGCTCCCTCGATCTCGCGCACCAGGCGGTCGGAGACGGAGTAGTACGACTGCGGGTCCTCCGGCGGCACGGCCGTGGGGCAGACCACGACCTCAGCGCCGTACGCCCGCAGGACGTTGCGCTTGTCGGCGCCGACCTTGTCGGGGCAGACGAACACGCACTTGTAGCCGCGCTGCTGGGCGACCAGGGCCAGGCCCACGCCGGTGTTGCCGCTGGTGGGCTCCACGATCGTGCCGCCCGGCTTCAGCGCCCCCTCGGCCTCGGCCGCGTCCACCATGCGGGTGGCGACGCGGTCCTTCACCGAGCCACCGGGGTTGAGGTACTCCACCTTCGCCAGGACGGTGCAGGCGAGGCCCTCGGTGACGCGGTTGAGCTTGACGAGCGGTGTCCCGCCCACGAGGTCGACGACGGACTCGGCGTAGCGCATGGCGCCATTCTCGCCCACCGCCCCGCCCACGGCGCTCACAGGCCGCGGCGCAGCTCCAGGACGACCTCCAGCGCGGCGGCGAGCGCCGGTGCGTCGCCGTGCGCGAGGACGTCGGCGCCGGTGACGGCGAGCTGGTCCCCCAGCCCGTGCAGCGCCAGGTGCGGCAGGGGCCGCCGGGGCCTGCCCTCGGCGTCGGCGGCGAGGTCCGCGAGGGCCTGCGCGGCGGATCGCACGCGCTCGGCGCGGGTGGCACCGGCGCCCTCGCGGGCCCGGTCCAGCTGCGACAGGGGCGTGGCGCGCACCCGGTCGGCCTGCAGGGCCAGGACGCGCGAGAGCTCGGCGCGCACGGCCGCGGGGGCCGGCGCGCCGAGCTCGTCGGGAGTGCGCTGCGTGCTCAGTCGTCGCCGCGCAGGATCGCGATGAGGCGCAGGATCTCCAGGTACAGCCACACCAGGGTGACGACCAGCCCGAAGGCCGCGCGCCAGGACTCGTTGACGGGCAGGCCGTTGCGCACGCCCTGCTCGACGTAGTCGAAGTCCAGCACCAGGAACAGCGAGGCCAGCACCACGCCGAAGCCGCTGACGAGGACCGGCAGCAGCCCACCGCCGGAGTAGACGCTGGTGCCGCCGAAGAAGGCGAAGCCGAGGTTGACCATGGCGAAGACCAGGTAGCCCAGGCCCGCGATGGTCAGGACCTTGGTGAACCTCGGGCTGTTGCGGATGATGCCCGTCTTGTAGGCGAGCAGCATCGCCGCGAAGGCGCCGAGGGTGCCGAGGACCGCCTGGCCGACGATGCCGTCGTAGAAGCCGGCGTAGGCGTGGGAGATGGCCCCCACGAAGACGCCCTCGACGGCCGCGTAGGCGAACATCACGCCGGGGCGGACCTTCTTGGACAGCTGCGCCCACATCGCCAGCACGAACCCGACGAGCGCGGCGCCGATGGCCAGACCCAGCCCGACGTTCGCGAACCAGGCGCCCGCCGCGCCCAGCGCGAGGACACCACCGAGCATCGCGGTGCGCACCACGACGTCGTCCAGAGTCATCCGGCGCGACTGCACCGGGGTGGCGGACGGCTTGCGGTACCAGTCCTCCAGCGTGCTCGCCGAGGCGTCCGCGGGTGCGGTGCCCGACGGGCCGAAGGTGGCGTACCCACCGTTCTTGAACTCGTTGCTCCGGGCGAAGACCGGGTTCTTGCTCTGCATGGCTCCCTCCTGGAAGCGAGTCGTTGCCGGTGCAACGCACCGGTGGCCGCGGCGGTTCCCGGACTCCGGGACCACCGCCGGCACCGCCTGGTACCCGGGACGGGACTCGAACCCGCACGCCGCGAACGGCCCGGGGGTTTAAGCCCCGTGCGCCTGCCAGTTACGCCACCCGGGCGGGGGCACGGCAGCAGCCTAGCCAGCCGGTCGGACCTCGCCGCGGGCGAGCTCGGCGACCCGGCCGACGACCGCGTCGAGCATCGGGGCGGTGAGCCGGCCGGTGGAGGTGTTCTGCTGGCTGACGTGGTAGCTGCCGACCAGGCGCACCGCACCCGCGGGCGAGCCCAGGTCGGTCTCGGCGCCGTGGCCGAAGGGCGGTCGCGGGCGCGCCACGGCCCAGCCGGCGCGGCGGGCGGCGGCCAGGCTCGCCGACCAGGCGAACGACCCCAGCGCCAGCACCACCCGCACGTGCGGGGTCAGTGCGGTCAGCTCCGCGTCCAACCAGCCCGCGCAGGTGTCCCGCTCGACGGTGCTCGGCCGGTTGTCCGGCGGGGCGCAGCGCACCGGCGCCACGATGCGGGTGCCGATCAGCTCCAGCCCGTCCGCGGCGTGCACGGACGAGGCCTGCGAGGCCAGGCCCGCCCGGTGCAGGGCCGCGATGATCCAGTCGCCGGAGCGGTCCCCGGTGAACATGCGCCCGGTGCGGTTGCCGCCGTGCGCGGCGGGCGCCAGCCCCACGACCAGCGCGCGCGGCTCGGCCACGCCCAGGCTGGGCACCGGACGCCCCCAGTACGGCTCGTCCCGGTAGGCGCGCCGCCGGGTGCGGGCGACCTCCTCGCGCCAGGCCACCAGCCGCGGGCAGGCGCGGCACACGCACGAGCGGGCCACGACCTCGCCGGCCCCGCCCGCGGCGGCGGCCAGCTCGCGCACCCGGCCGGCGTCGTGCGCCACAGGCGTGCCGGGGCCCGAGGGGTCACCGGGCCACCCCGCGCCCGGGGGCACCGGGGAGGCGAACGGCACCCCGGTGCCGGGGTGGGGCAGCTGCTCGGGGACGGGCGGGGGGCCGGGCACGGTCAGCGGGCGACGTCCACGGCGAGGTTGTCCAGCAGCTCGCCGTAGATGCGGTCCAGCCCGCGCGGGGCGAACGTGCGCTCGAAGAAGCCGCCGACCCCGTCGGCGCCCCGCCACTCGCTGGTCACCACGACCTCGGCGGCGTCCGGGCCGTCGGCCTCGACCCGCCAGGTCGTCACCAGGGAGGAGTTGCGGTCCTTCTCCACGAGCCCGTGCTTGTCCGTGGAGGTCACGTCGGCGAGCACGTCGCGCACCCGCTTCTTCGTGGCGTGCAGCTTCCAGCGCACCTGCGTACCGGGACCGTGCCCGCCGGCGAGCACCTCGTAGTCCGTGAACTGCTCGGGCAGCAGCCGGGGCCGGGTGCCGGTGTAGTCGGCGAGGGCGGCCAGGACCCGATCGGCGGGGGCTTCGATGCGCCGGGTGGTCGTCGCGCTGACGGTGCTCATCGCCTCAGCCTGCCAGCGGCGGCGCACCGGGCGCACGGCGAGCGCGCGAAGCCGGCGACCGGTGGTGCGTGCGGTGCGTCACACCCCGCGGCCGCCCGCGCCCGCGCGCTCGGCGGCGGAGAAGGCGGTGCCGTCGAGGATGTCGTGCTCGCTGGTGACGACCTCCTGCACGCCCGCCACGCCGGCGAGGCGCTCCAGCACGGTGCGCCACACCAGCGCCCCGGCGGCGATGACGTCCACGCGCCCGGGGTGCAGGAACGGCATGGCGGCGCGCTCGGCGCGCGGGGCGCGCAGCAGGCGGTCGCAGGCGGCCCGCACCCCGGCCACCGGCAGCCGGGCGCCGTGCAGCACGCCCGGTTCGTACGCGCGCAGGTCCAGGGCCGCGGCGGTGATCGTCGTGATGGTCCCGGCGACGCCCACCAGGGTGCGGGTGCGCGCCAGCGGGACCTGCCGCCCGACGGCGTCCAGGGCCGCGTCCACGTCCGCGCGGACGGCCGCCACCTCGTGCTCGGCGGGCGGGTCCGAGCGCACGTGCCGCTCGGTCAGCCGCACGGAGCCCACGTCCACGGACACCGCGGCCTCCGGCTCGCGCTCGCCGAGGACGAACTCGGTGGAACCGCCGCCCAGGTCGACGACGAGGAAGGGGGAACCGCCGGCGCCGAGGAGCTCGCGGGTGGCGCCCGTGAAGCTCAGCCGAGCCTCCTCGGCACCGCTGACCACCTCCGGGTCGACGCCGAGGCGCGCCCGCACGCCCGCGGCGAACTCCTCCCGGTTGGTGACGTCGCGGGAGGCGGAGGTGGCGACGAAGCGCACGGCGCCGGGGGCCACGCCGTGCCGGCGGCAGGCGGCGGCGGCCTCGTCCACGGCGGCGAAGGTGCGCACCAGCGCCTCGGGGGCGAAGGCCCCGGTGGCGTCCACGCCCTGCCCGAGCCGGACGACGCGCATGGTGCGCTCGACGTCGCGCAGGGTCCCGGCGGCGGTGTCGACGTCGGCGACGAGCAGGCGCAGCGAGTTCGTGCCGCAGTCGACGGCGGCGACGCGCTGGACGCTCACGCGCCCCCGCCCGTGCCGCCGCCCGTGTCGCCGCCCGTGTCGAGGTGGCCGTGCGGGCAGGTGGCGGGCCAGCCGCCCAGGGCCCGCAGCCGCTCCAGCGTCTCGTCGCCGAACGGGCTCACGCCCGGGCCCGCGGCCAGGGCGTGACCGGCCAGCGCGTGCAGGCACTTCACGCGGGTGGGCATGCCGCCGGCGGAGACCCCGGCGATCTCGGGCACGTCGGCGTCGCCGAGGGCGGCGCGGCGGCGCAGGTAGTCGCGGTGGGCGGCCGCGTGCGCGGCGGCCAGCTCCTCGTCGGCGGCGAGCCGCTCGTTCATCTCCCGCATGAGGCCGGAGGCCTCCAGGGTGCTGATCGCGGCGGCCGCGAACGGGTCGACGAGGTAGTACGTGGTGGGGAACGGCGTGCCGTCGGGCAGCCGGGGCGCGGTCTCGACGACCTCCGGGCGCCCGCAGGAGCAGCGGTGGGCGATGCCGACGACGCCGCGCGGCACGCGGCCCAGCAGCCGGGCGATGCCCTGGAGGTCCGCCTCGGTCGCGGGGTCGTGCGGGGTGGAGCTGCTCATCGTCCTGTTCCGGTGCCGGTGGCGGGCTGGTCGGTCAGCCCCGGGGAGGTGGCGTCCGCCGCGCCGGGCGTGGCCGCCACCCGCAGCGACTCCCAGATGTTCTCGTACCAGGCGGCCGAGGACTCCGCGACGGCCGCGGCGGCCTGCGCGGGGGCGACCGCGTCGGCGTCCTGCCCGCCGGCCACCACGTACGGCGTCTCACCGGGCAGCACGTACTGCAGGCGGCTGCGCGCCTGGGCCACGACGTACGCGTCGTCCTCCCAGCGCTCGACCTGCGCCTGCGCGGCGGCGAGGTCCTCGCGCTGCTGGCTGATCGTGGCCTCGAGGCGGCCGATCTCCGAGCGCTGCTCCAGCCACTTCTGCCAGCTGGGCAGCAGGAAGACGGCCAGCACCAGCACGAGCGCGCTGAGCACCAGCGCGCGCGGCCCTCGGGTGCGGCGGGCGGCCGCCGAGGCGGTGGCGCTGCTGCGCCCGCGCGCGGCGGCCGCCGGCCTGCTGGCCGGGCGGGCCGCTGCCGGGCGCTGGGTGCGGGAGGCGGCGCCGGGACCGCGCCCGGCGCCGGCGCTGCGCCCCGCAGCGCCCGCCGTGCGGCGGGTGCTGCGGGGCGCGGTGGGACGACGCGACGCCATGGGTCCAGCTTCTCCCGCGATCGGGCCTGCGGGCGTCAGGCGCGCCCGGTGGCGCGCGCGGCGCGCGGGAAGGCGGAGGCGCCGGCGTAGCGGCCGGCGTCGTCCAACTCCTCCTCGATGCGCAGCAGCTGGTTGTACTTCGCCACGCGCTCGGAGCGGGCCGGTGCACCGGTCTTGATCTGGCCCGAGCCCACCGCGACCGCGAGGTCGGCGATGGTGGTGTCCTCGGTCTCGCCGGAGCGGTGGCTCATCATCGTGGTGAAACCGTTGCGGTGCGCCAGGTCCACGGCGTCCAGGGTCTCGGTGAGCGAACCGATCTGGTTGACCTTCACCAGCATGGAGTTGCCGGCGGAGAGGTCGATGCCCTTGCGCAGGCGCTCGGGGTTGGTGACGAACAGGTCGTCGCCCACGAGCTGCACCTTGTCGCCGAGGGCGCTGGTGATGTGCTGCCAGCCGCTCCAGTCGTCCTCGCCGAGCGGGTCCTCGATGGACACCAGCGGGTACTCCGAGACCAGGCCCTCGTAGTAGCCGGTCATCCACTCCGCGGAGCGGTTCGAGCCCTCGAAGGCGTACCCGCCGTCGGCGACGAACTCGGTGGCCGCCACGTCCAGGGCCAGGGCGATGTCGGTGCCCAGGCTGAAGCCGGCCTTCTCGATCGCGGAGGCGATGAGGTCCAGCGCCTCCTTGTTGTTCGGCAGGTCGGGGGCGAAACCGCCCTCGTCGCCCAGGCCGGTGCTCAGGCCGCGCTGCTTGAGCACGGACTTCAGCGAGTGGTACGTCTCCGCACCCCAGCGCAGCGCCTCGCGGAAGGACGCCGCCCCCACGGGAGCGATCATGAACTCCTGGATGTCGACGCCGGTGTCCGCGTGCGCGCCGCCGTTGACGATGTTCATCATCGGCACCGGCAGCAGGTGGGCGTTGGGCCCGCCCAGGTAGCGGAACAGCGGCAGGTCCGCCGCGGCCGCGGCGGCCTTGGCGACCGCGAGGGAGACGCCCAGGACGGCGTTGGCGCCCAGGCGGCCCTTGTTGGGGGTGCCGTCCAGGTCGAGCATGACCTGGTCGACGATCCGCTGCTCGTGGGCGTCGTGGCCGACGAGCGCCGGCCCGATCTCCTCGATGACGGCTTCGACGGCCTGCTCGACGCCCTTGCCCAGGTAGCGGCCCTGGTCGCCGTCGCGGCGCTCGACGGCCTCGTGCGCACCGGTGGACGCGCCCGAGGGCACGGCCGCGCGGGCGAAGGTTCCGTCGTCGAGGAGCACCTCGACCTCGACGGTGGGGTTGCCCCGGGAGTCCAGGATCTCGCGAGCTCCGACGGCCTCGATGGTGGCCACGCGCACTCCTACTGCTCGGCTTGTGGGCTGTTCGGTCGTCCCGAGCCTAGTGGGTGCCACCGGGCTCACCCCGAGAGCGTCTGCCACCCCAGGCGGCCCGCCCCCAGCAGCCCGGACAGGCGCGGCAGCTGCGAGGGCACCAGGCGCACGTCGGCCAGATGCGGGTACACGGCCATCTCCGCGTACGCGGCCCGCAGCGGCGCCATGAGCACCTCCCCCGAGGCGGCGACCCCGCCGCCGACGACGACGTCGGTCAGGTCGAACAGCGCCGCCGCGGACAGGAACGCCGAGGCCAGCGCCCGGGTCCCGGCGGCGATCACCTCCACCGGCACGCGCTCACCCGCGGCGGCGTCGGCGGTCAGGACCTTCGCGTCGGCGCGCTCCCCGGCCCGCCAGCCGCGCGCCTGCGCCGCCCGCACCATCGCCGGGCCGGACGCGTAGGACTCCACCACGCCCAGCGCCCCGGAGCCGGGCAGCCGCTCGCCGTCGAGGACGACGCCGACGTGGCTGATGAACCCGGCGTTGCCGCTCTTGCCGGTGAGGATGCGCCCGTCGAGCACGACGCCGCCGCCGATGCCGGTGGAGACCACTACGCCCAGCACCGAGGGCGCGCCGGCGGCGGCGCCGGTCCACTGCTCGGCCGCGGCGAAGCACTGCCCGTCCTGCGCCAGGGCGGCGTGCGCCGGGCGGCCCAGGGCGCGCCCGGCGCGGGCGGCGACGGCCTCGGTGAGCGGGAAGCCCCGCAGGGAGGGGATGTTCACCGGGTGCACGGTCCCGGCGGTGGTGTCGACAGGACCGGCGGAGCCGATGCCGACGACGTCGGCCACCTCCACGCCCTCCGCACGCGCATCGGCGAGGACGGCGTCGACCAGGCCCTCCAGCGCCGCACCGACGGCGGCCGCGTCGGCGGGGTCGGTGGGCACCTCCCGCTCGCCGCGCACCTCGCCGGTGCTCGACACGAGCCCCGCGGCGAGCTTGGTGCCCCCGATGTCCAGGGCCAGCACGTGCGTCGTCGTCACGCCACGGACCCTACTGCTCCGGTCCGGCCCGCTCCGAGCGTTCGCGGGCGGTGCGCTCCAGGCGCCGGGTGGCGGTGCGCAGCGCCGCCTCGGGGTCGACGCCGGCCGCGTGCGCGGTGCGCACCAGGTCCAGCAACCGCTCCCCCACCGCCTCCTCGTCGAGGTCCTGCGGCGCGACGGCCTGCTCGGCCAGGCCGGCGCGCTGCAGGCGGCCGAGGACCTTGTCCGCACGGGCCAGGGCCGGCAGCTGCAGCGGGATGCCGTCCAGGACCCACGCGCGCGGCTTCTCGGTGGCCTTGATCGCGTCCCAGCGGGCCTGCAGGTCCTCCGCCGTGGCCTCGCCGTCGAAGACGTGCGGGTGCCGGCGCACGAGCTTGGCGACGATCGCCGCCGCGACGTCGTCGACGTCGAAGCCCTCGGCGGGGTCCTCGGCGGCCACGCGGGCGTGGAAGACCACCTGCAGCAGCAGGTCGCCGAGCTCGTCGCGCAGCTCCTCGGGGGTGCCGTTCTCCACCGCGTCGACGACCTCGTAGCTCTCCTCGACGAGGTGGCGCAGCAGCGAGGCGTGCGTCTGGCGCGCGTCCCACGGGCAGCCGCCCGGCGAGCGCAGGCGGTCCATGACGGCCACCAGCTCCAGCAGTCCGGTGCCGGTGGGTGCCGCGGGGTCCGTGCCCGGGGTGCTCACCGGGCACCCGCCGCCACGGCCGCCGGCTGCTCCAGCAGCACCGCGTTCACGAACTCGTGCGCCCACGCGAGCATCTCCGCGTCGCGCAGCGGCTTGCCGCCGATGCGCGCGGTCATCGGGGCGGGCACCAGCGCCACCGACAGCGCCGGCTTGAGGATCGTGCCGGGGTAGAGCCGCTTCAGGCGCAGCTCGCGCGACTCGGGCAGGTCGATCGGGGCGAAGCGCACCTGCTTGCCCTGCAGCGACACCTCGCGCAGGCCGACGCGGCGCGCGGCGATGCGGAACTTCGCCACCTCGAGCAGGTTCAGCACCGGCTGCGGCGGGGTGCCGTAGCGGTCGGTGAGCTCGGCGTGCAGCTCCACGAGGTCCTGCTCGGAGTCCGCGGCGGCCAGGCGCCGGTACGCCTCCAGGCGCAGCCGCTCGCTGGGCACGTAGTCGTGCGGCAGGTGCGCGTCGATCGGCAGTTCGATCTTCACCTCGGTGGGCTCGGGCTCGGCGTCGTCGTTCTCGGCGCCGGGCACCTGCCGGCGCACGTCGGCCACCGCGTCGGCGACCATGCGCATGTAGAGGTCGAAACCGACACCGGCGATGTGGCCGGACTGCTCCCCGCCCAGCATGTTGCCGGCACCGCGGATCTCCAGGTCCTTCATCGCCACGGCCATGCCGGAACCGAGGTCGGTGTGCTGGGCGATGGTGGCCAGGCGGTCGTGCGCGGTCTCGGTGAGCGGCTTCTCCGGCGGGAAGAGGAAGTAGGCGTAGGCCCGTTCCCGGCCGCGGCCCACGCGCCCGCGCAGCTGGTGCAGCTGCGACAGGCCCATCGCGTCGGCGCGCTCGACGATGAGGGTGTTGGCGTTGGAGATGTCCAGGCCGGTTTCGACGATCGTGGTGCAGACGAGGACGTCGAACTTCTTCTCCCAGAAGTCCACGACGACCTGCTCCAGGCGGTGCTCGCCCATCTGACCGTGCGCGGTGGCGATCCGCGCCTCGGGGACCAGCTCCTTGAGCCGGGCCGCGGTGCGCTCGATGGACTGCACCCGGTTGTGGATGTAGAAGACCTGCCCCTCGCGCAGCAGCTCGCGGCGGATCGCGGCGGCGATCTGCTTGTCCTCCTGCCCGCCCACGTACGTCAGCACGGGGTGGCGCTCCTCCGGCGGGGTGGCCAGCGTGGACATCTCGCGGATGCCGGTGACCGCCATCTCCAGGGTGCGCGGGATCGGGGTGGCGCTCATCGCCAGGACGTCCACGTTGGTGCGCAGCGTCTTCAGCGACTCCTTGTGCTCGACGCCGAAGCGCTGCTCCTCGTCGACGACCACGAGGCCGAGGTCCTTGAACTTGACCTCCCCGCTGAGCAGGCGGTGCGTGCCGATGACGACGTCGACGGAGCCGTCGGCCAGCCCCGCGATCGTCTCCTTCGCCTCCGCGCCGGGGGTGAAGCGCGACAGCGGCTTCACCGAGACGGGGAACTGCGCGTACCGCTCGGCGAACGTCTTGTAGTGCTGCTGCACGAGCAGCGTGGTGGGCACGAGCACCGCGACCTGCTTGCCGTCCTGCACGGCCTTGAACGCCGCGCGCAGCGCGATCTCCGTCTTGCCGTAGCCGACGTCGCCGCAGATGAGGCGGTCCATGGGGACCGGCTTCATCATGTCGCCCTTGACCTCGTCGATGCTGGCGAGCTGGTCGGGCGTCTCCACGTACGGGAAGGCGTCCTCCAGCTCGCGCTGCCACGGGGTGTCCGGGCCGAAGGCGTGGCCCTTGGTGGCCATGCGGGCGGAGTACAGCTTGATGAGGTCGCCGGCGATCTGCTTGACGGCCCTGCGCGCCTTGGACTTCGTCTTGGCCCAGTCCGAGCCGCCCATCTTCGACAGCGTCGGGGTCTCCCCACCGGTGTAGCGGGTGACCTGGTCGAGCGTGTCGGTGGGCACGAACAGCCGGTCGCCGGGCTGGCCGCGCTTGCTGGAGGCGTACTCCAGCACCAGGTACTCGCGGGTGGCGCCGCCGATCGTGCGCTGCACCATCTCGATGAACTTCCCGATGCCGTGCTGCTCGTGCACGACGAAGTCGCCGGGCTGCAGGCTCAGCGGGTCCACGGCGTTGCGCCGCCGGCGCGGGGCCATGCGGCGCATGTCCTTGGTGGACTGCCCGCCCACACCGGTGATGTCGGCCTCGGTGACCAGGGCGACCTTCAGCGCCTCGGCGACGAAGCCGTGCTCCACGCTCGCGGTGGTCACGGCGACCACCGACTCCACCGGCGGCTCGACGAGGTCGTCGACGAGGCGGGTGGGCACGTCCTCGCCGGAGAGCACCTCGACCAGCCGCTTGGCCGGTCCGTGCCCCTCGGTGGTCACGACGATGCGCCAGCCGGCGCCGGCGAGCTCGCGCAGGTCGGCGAGCGCCCTCTCCGTCTCGCCGCGGTAGCTGACGACGTCGCGCGCGCCGACCCGCAGGACGCGGGTGTCCTCGAGGTCGCGCAGGTCGTCGTCGGAGACGAGCGAGGTCACCGACCACCAGGGCCGCCCGGTGGACTCGGCGTGGGCGCGCACCTGAGCCAGCGTCCAGAAGGAGGAGGCGCCCAGGTCCACGGGGGCCTGGCCGCCGGCGGCGGCGTTCATCCACGCCGCGTCCAGGAACTCCGCGCCCGTGGCGACGAGGTCGTGGGCGCGGGCGCGGACCTTCTCCGGCTCGGCCAGCACCACGTGGGTGCCGGCGGGCAGGACGTCCAGCAGCGGTTCCATGCCGTCGACGAGGACGGGGGCGAGGGACTCCATGCCCTCCACCGCGATGCCCTCGGCGATCTTGGCGAGCACCTCGGCGGCCTCGGGGTGGGCCTCCACCAGCGCCGCGGCCCGCTGCCGCACGCCCTCGGTGAGCAGCAGCTCGCGGCACGGCGGTGCCCACACCCCGTCCGGCTCGACCTCCAGGCTGCGCTGGTCGGCCACGGAGAAGGAGCGGACCTCGTCGACCTCGTCGCCGAAGAACTCCACGCGCAGCGGGTGCGGGCGGGTGGGCGGGAAGACGTCGAGGATGCCGCCGCGCACGGCGAACTCCCCGCGGCGCTCGACCATGTCCACGCGCGCGTACGCCGCGCCCACCAGGGCCTCGACGGTGGCGTCCAGGCCGACCTCGTCGCCGGCGCGCAGCCGCACCGGCTCCAGGTCCGCCAGGCCCTTCACCAGGGGCTGCAGCACCGCGCGCACGGGGGCGACGACGACGCGCACCTCGCCGGTGCTCGCGTCGCGGTCGGAGGGGTGCGCCAGGCGGCGCAGCACGGCCAGGCGCTGGGCGACGGTGTCGCTGCGCGGGGACAGCCGCTCGTGCGGCAGCGTCTCCCACGCGGGGAACTCCGCGACGGCGTGCTGCGGCAGGTAGCAGCGCAGCCAGCTGGCCAGGTCCTCGCACTCGCGGCCGGTGGCGGTGACCACCAGCAGGGGGCGCTCGGCGGCCAGGGCCGCCAGGAGGGCGGGGCGCGCGCCGAGGGGCGCCACCACGTCGAGGGCCTGGCCGCCGCCCTCGCGCGCCGTCTCCACGGCCGCTCGGACGGCGGGTTCGGTGCGCAGGACGTCGAGCAGGCCGGTGAGGCTCACGAACACTCCGGGGGGGACGTGCGAGCGGGTGGCGGACCACCGCGAAGGACTGCCGCAAGCCTACGTCCGCCCTCCGACGCGGGCTGCGCGGACGAGGGGCGGAGCCGCCCGCGGGGCCCCGGGCCGTCGCTACCCTCTGCCTGGTGCCAGGTGCTGCTGACGACCCCACCGCTCCCGCCCCGCCGCCGCGCCGCCGGCCGCGCCCGGTGGTGGTGGTGCTCGCGGTGCTCGCCCTGCTGGTGCTGGCCTGGGTCGTCGCCGTGGCGGTCAGCGGCGTGCAGGCGGCCCGCGCCCTGCAGCGGGTGGCGGCCGCGGCGCCCGCGCTGGAGGGGGACCTGCGCGCCCAGCGCTTCGCGGAGGCGGTCCCCGCGGCCGAGGACGTGGCGGCCGACGCCGCCGCGGCCGCGCGGGCGACGGGGCAGCTGCCGTACCGCGCCGCCGAGCACGTGCCGTGGGTCGGCGACCAGCTGCGCGCGCTGAGCGGCGGGTCCCTGGCCGCCGCGGCGCTGACCGAGCCGCTGCCGCGGGCCCTGACCGCGGCCCAGGTCCTGCTCGGCGACGGGCTCGTGGCGCCGGACGGCACCGTGGACGTCGCCGCGCTGCAGCGGCTGAGCCCGGTCGTGACCGACTACGCCTCCCGCCTGGGCGTGGCCCGCGCCGCGCTCGCGCGGGCCCAGGGCCCCCGCGTGCTGGACGCCCTCGGCTCGCGCCTGGAGCCGGTGTCGCGCCGGCTGGACGAGGTCGCCGGCCCGCTGCGGGTGGCGGGCGCGCTGGCCCCGCAGCTGCCGGCGATGCTCGGCGCCGAGGGCGCGCGGACGTACCTGGTGGCCTTCACCAACCCGGCGGAGATCCGGCCGGTCCAGGGCCTGGTGGGTGCCTACGCCTACGTGTCCGTCGACGAGGGGCGCGTCTCCCTGGTGCGCACCGGCTCGAACGACGACCTGCAGGACGCCCGCTCGGACGTCGCGGTCAACGGGGGGGAGTTCCTGTCCCTGTACGGCCGCGACCCCGACGCCGCGCTCGTGCAGAACCTCACGGTGGGTGCGCAGGCCGACGACGCCGCGCGCCTGGCGGTCTCCCTGGTCGCCGACGCGGGCCTGCCCGCGCCCGACGCCGTCGTCCTCGTCGACCCGGTGGGCCTGAGCCTGCTCCTGGGTGCGGACCAGCCGCCGCTGCAGCTCGGGCCCTTCGGGGAGGTGGCGACCGCCGACCTGCCCGAGGTGCTGATGCGCGACGCGTACGTGCGCTACGAGGACGACAACGACGCCCGCGAGGCGTTCCTGGCCGCGGCGTCGGCCGCCGCGTTCGAGGCGGTGCTGCACGACGGGCTGTCCGCGGACGCGCTGAGCGGCGGCCGGGAAGCCGTCACCAGCGGCCACCTGGCCGTCTGGAGCTCGCGCCCCCAGGAGCAGGAGGCCCTCGTCGCCGCCGGCCTGGCGGGGGTGCTGGGCGACCCCGGCGCCGCACCGCCGACCGCCCACGTGGGGCTGACCAACGCCGCGCCGTCCAAGCTGGACTACTGGGTGCGGGCCGAGCTGGAGCTGACGCCCCCGTGCGCGGCGGGCGCGGGCGAGGCCACGGGCGCGCTCCAGCTGACGCTGACGAACACCGTCCCGGAGGAGGTCCCCTGGTACACGCGCAACCAGCGCCACCGCTCCGACCCGCTGCTCGGGCGGACGGCCCGGGACGTGGTGTCGCTGTGGGTACCGCCGCAGGTGGGCCTGGACGGCGCGAGCGTCGACGGCACGCCGGTGGCCACGGCGGTCGACACCGAGCACGGCTGGCGCCTGGTGCGGCTGACCGTGGACGTCCCCCCCGGCGAGCCCGTGGTGGTGCGCTGGCAGCTGCGGGGGCCCGCGGGGGCCCTGCCCGTCGCCGTCGACGCGCCCGCCACGGCCACGACCCCGGAGGTGCGCACCACCGCGTGCGCACCGTGACCAGCGGGGTGGGAGGGGCGGCGGGGACGGGCTGAGCAGGCAGGGACACGCACCGCGACCATCACCGATTCCGCTGGACTCCGGCCGGGCGTTCCGCCATCCTGGAGGGCGCCTCGTGCGTGATCACTCGCGGGGCCGGACATTTCCAGGGGGGGACCCAACCGTGCGCAAGAACACTGCTCGATCCGCCGCCGCCGGGGCGCTCGCCGCCACCGCGCTCGTCGGCCTCGCCGGCACCGCGACCGCCGCCACCGACTACGCGCCGTCGACGCCGACCCCGTCGATCACCACCGTGCCGCCCGCGAGCACCTCCAGCACCCCGACGCCGGCCGGCAGCAGCGACGCCGCGGTCGACAGCTCCTCCGACGAGCTGGCCTACACCGGCACCGACGCGCTGCCCTGGGCGGCCGCCGGCACCGTCCTGACCCTCGGTGGCGCCGCGCTCGTCGTGGCCTCGCGCCGCCGCCCGGGCCGTCAGCACTGACGCACCCGGCCCCTCGGCCGGTGCCGCCCCGTCGGACCCGGCAGTGATAGTGATGCAGCGCGGCCCCCTCGTCGGTGACGAGGGGGCC